>NZ_JAGGKM010000019.1 GCF_017873715.1 Cytobacillus luteolus | reverse complement strand
ACTTAACCTTGCACGGGATCGTAACTCGCCGGTTCATTCTACAAAAGGCACGCCATCACCCATTAACGGGCTCTGACTACTTGTAGGCACACGGTTTCAGGTTCTCTTTCACTCCCCTTCCGGGGTGCTTTTCACCTTTCCCTCACGGTACTGGTTCACTATCGGTCACTAGGGAGTATTTAGCCTTGGGAGATGGTCCTCCCTGCTTCCGACGGGATTTCTCGTGTCCCGCCGTACTCAGGATCCACTCAAGAGGGAACGAAGTTTCGACTACAGGGTTGTTACCTTCTACGACGGATCTTTCCAGATCTCTTCGTCTACCCCGTTCCTTTGTAACTCCATATAGAGTGTCCTACAACCCCAAGAGGCAAGCCTCTTGGTTTGGGCTATATTCCGTTTCGCTCGCCGCTACTCAGGAAATCGCGTTTGCTTTCTCTTCCTCCGGGTACTTAGATGTTTCAGTTCCCCGGGTATGCCTTCAAATACCCTATGTATTCAGGTATCGATACTACTCCATTACGAGTAGTGGGTTTCCCCATTCGGAAATCTTCGGATCAATGCTTACTTACAGCTCCCCGAAGCATATCGGTGTTAGTCCCGTCCTTCATCGGCTCCTAGTGCCAAGGCATCCACCGTGCGCCCTTTCTAACTTAACCGTGAAAAAAGTAAACTTTTTTCTAAGATTAGAAAGTTTTCTTTCTATAAAGAAAGAACTTTACACAATTCTTACATTGAATGTCTTGTTACGTTATCTAGTTTTCAAGGAACAAAGCTACTGACTTCAATCACATCATGATTAAACATCAGTGCGTTACTTCATGCAGCTTTGCGCTGAGGAATTAATCATCGTGGATTAATCTTGCAGACGCAAGCGCAATACTTTTTGCTGCTAGGCAAAAAGTTACCTTAGTTTGAGAGATAGTTCTCTCAAAACTGAACACAACACAGAGGCATCTTCTTATGAAGTACAGCGTACTTCAGTTTCCTTAGAAAGGAGGTGATCCAGCCGCACCTTCCGATACGGCTACCTTGTTACGACTTCACCCCAATCATCTGTCCCACCTTAG
>NZ_JAGGKM010000017.1 GCF_017873715.1 Cytobacillus luteolus | reverse complement strand
TCAAACTCTCCAATAGAGTTGATTAGCTCATGCTAAAACAATTTTTAAAACAAACATTGACGCTTGTGTTGTGTTCAGTTTTCAAAGAACTTTTTGTTTCTTCGCTCGTAAGCGACTTTTTTAATATAACATGGTGAACTTTTCAAGTCAACATGTTTTTTGAAAAGACTTCACTATTACTTGGTTACTCGTAACAGCGACGTTTATTAATATATCAGGATAACAATTTAAAGTCAACAATCTTTTTAAAAAATATTAAATTGTTTTCTCAGAGAAAAAACCACAGCATTTATACCGTGGTAATTAAACTACACTATAATTAATAATTCCTAATAGTTATCTACTAGATATCAATATTACTATTAACTCGTTTTGGTCTTATGTATTGTGTACAATCTTTCGGTGGTGCCACGCGGCGGAATAGGTTAAATAATATGCTATAGCGCTCCTCCATGGCTCTTTTCACTATATGATCGATTCTTGGTTCTTCTATATCATGCAATATTTCCTCCATCTCTCGTTTCAATAAATATTCTATTTCTTTCACTTCTTTTTGATTAATTAACAAACCAATCATAAATTCACCTCAATACAGGATTTAATTCTAGTTATTTCCATAAATAGATTTTTTATGATTTTTTTATTTTTACCGGCATATTCATATATTAGATTGACAAGCATACTATGTAGACAAGGACAGTATTGAATGGGAGGTCTAAATAGTGAATTTCTTCTTTATTTTAAATGGTAAAAAAGTAAAACAAACAATGATCATCCTTGTTGCTTCATTTTTTACTGCAGGCATTTTATATATAGAAAATGGCTTGCATCTTCCTGTGTTTTCAACAAGTGATGGTCCAAAAGCTATTTATCAAGGTGAGCAAAAGGACAAAAGTGTTTCTTTAACTTTTGATATTAGTTGGGGAGATACTAAAGCAATACCTATCTTAGATCTTCTAAAGGAACAAGGTATTAAGAATGCTACTTTCTTTTTATCTGCCGCATGGGCTGAAAGACATCCTGATGTGGTAAAAAGAATTATTGAGGACGGACATGAAATTGGTTCGATGGGATACCAGTACAAAAACTATACTGAATTAGAAGAGGCCAAAATCAAAAAAGATATCCTCCAAGCTGGAGAAGTTTTTAAAACATTAGGGGTTAAAAAGGTTGATCTATTGAGACCACCTACTGGTAACTTCGATAAAAAGGTTTTAAAAGTTGCTAATTCTCTAGGGTACACAGTTATCCATTGGAGCGTTGATTCAAAGGATTGGACAAATCCTGGCATTGAAACAATCATTTCAAATGCAACAAGTAATTTAAGTGGTGGAGATATTATTTTGTTACATGCCTCAGATTCAGCTAAGCAAACAGAAAAGGCACTACCAGAGATTATAAAGATTATGAAACAAAAGGGTTATAAAAATGCAAAGATATCTGATTTAATGGCTAATGCTGAAGCTAAAAGTAATGAAATTAAATGATTAAAAAAGCTGACCAAAAAATGGGTCAGCTTTTTACATTTGTGTTATTTGATATTTTGCTGAGAAGTAGCAACTGATATGCATTACAGACTAATAGAGGAATTAACATAAGGTATAACCAACTTTCTTCATTAACACGAAGAGCCGGGAACCATTCAATCGATGTGATAACAAACATAAAAAATAATGCAGGAATAAAAGCATGACTATTTGTTTGCTTTTGTTTTATATAGGCGACTATCAGTGAAAATAAAAACAAAGTGAACGCTAGTGCAATGTACGGTAAAAGCATGTCTCCCTCTTCAGCAAAAGCTTGGTAGCGGAAGTAAACTAAATCAAAGAATACAAAAGCAATTAATACTAATTGAACTGTTTTCCATAAACTACGGAAAATACCCAAACCAAAACGATGAACTGTTAAATATGCAAAAAAGCCCATCTGGCTAATAATACTAAAAATAAATCCAACTCCAACAAGCCACAATAAAATAGAAAGTATCTCTATAATATCAAAGTTAATAAATAATTCCTTGTATTCATTCCATTTAACTGCAAATCCTACTACTGAAGTGCTTATAGCACCCACCAATAATGTAGATAAAAACAATCGAACCCAATTTCGACTATTCACGATGAATCCTCCAACTTATCAAAAATTATTACCTAACAATTGTACCAACGAAATTATTAAATTACCAGTTAATCAGCCAAGTTTTTGTGTATATTTCTTGGCGATTTCCTCATATTAAAAGTAAGGATTTCTGTGAAAGGAGCTTAAAATATAATGAAAAAATGGATGTCGCTCCTAGTATTTAGTTGCTTTATTTTGATTATTGGGTGTGCACCTAGGGAACAAGGAAATCAAAAGCTTGACTACGAAGAGACGAAAAAAATGGTAGTCGATATACTAAAAACAGATGAAGGTAAAAAGGCCATCGAAGAGATGTTGACAGATGAGAAAATGAAACAAAATTTAGTTATTAACCAGGATATTGTAACAAAGTCAATACAAGATACACTTTTATCTGAAGATGGTATTACTTTTTGGAAAAAGAATTTTGAGGATCCAAAATTTGTAGAAACCTTTGCTAAAAGCATGCAGGAGCAGCATGAAAAGGTAATTAAAGATCTGATGAAGGATCCTGAGTACCAAAAAATGATGATTGAAATATTAAAAAATCCTGAAATGGAAGAAGCAATGGTAGAAGTATTGCGGAGCCAGGAAATGAGAGCTCATATTCAAACTGTAATAACCGAGACAATCGAAAGTCCTCTTTTTAAGGCGAAAATGCAAGATCTTCTTATTAAAGGTGCTGAAGAGATTCAGGCTAATAAAGATAAGAAAAAGGAAGAGGGCGGCGGTGAAAGTTAGGTCGTGGAAAGATAGTTGAATGAATAATAGTTAGCCCCAATCATGTATTGATTGGGGCTACTGTATTGTGATGGTCCGTTCTACCTGTCTGAATAACACTACGATTTCGACTCGTTTCCTCTATTTGCCTTTCTACCTGTCTGAATAACCTCGGGATTCCGACTCGTTTTAGCTTTTCGCCTAACAACCTGTCTGAATAACACCAGGATTCCGACTCGTTTCCTCTATTTGCCGGTCTACCTGTCTGAATAACCTCGGGATTCCGACTCGTTTCCTCTATTCGCCGGTCTACCTGTCTGAATAACACCAGGATTCCGACTCGTTTCCTCTATTCGCCGTCCTACCTGTCTGAATAACCTCGGGATTCCGACTCGTTTCCTCTATTCGCCGTTCTACCTGTCTGAATAACACTAGGATTCCGACTCGTTATTTCTACTACCCGCGGAACCTGTCTTAACACTCCTTGGATTTTGAAGGATTTAAGCTTTCTCCCGTTCAACCATCTCCAAAAACTCACCTTCATATAATACTCAACAAAATCTTAAATTAAACAATAGAAAAAGATGCAAATCCTCGATTTGCATCCTTTAAAAAGCTTATTTATTTAATGTATTAATTACATTCTGTGCAATCTCCATATAGATCTTTCCTACACGATGATCTGCATCATATACTGAAGGTGCAAAATCATCCTCATTCCAATCTGGTTGTTGTAATGGTAATTGACCTAGTAGGTTAGTCTGTAATTCTTCAGCCAACTTCGTTCCTCCACCTTGGCCAAATACATATTCTTTCTCGCCAGTTACCTTACTCTCAAAGTATGACATGTTTTCAATAACACCCATTACTTCGTGTTCTGTTCTTAAGGCCATTGCACCCGCTCTCGCTGCAACGAACGCAGCAGTTGGATGTGGAGTTGTGACAATTATTTCTTTACATGAAGGTAGCATTGTATGAACATCTAGTGCAACATCTCCTGTACCTGGAGGTAAGTCTAATAATAGGTAGTCTAACTCTCCCCATTCAACATCGTTAAAGAAATTATTCAACATTTTCCCTAACATTGGACCGCGCCAGATAACTGGTGAATTGTCCTCTACAAAGAAGCCCATTGAAATTACCTTAACACCTAAGCGCTCAACTGGGATAATTTTTTCACCACGGACTACAGGGCGTTTTGTAATACCCATCATGTCAGGCACACTGAACCCGTAAATATCAGCGTCTACTAGGCCAACCTTTTTACCAAGTCTCGCTAAAGAAACAGCTAGATTAACGGATACTGTAGATTTCCCTACTCCACCCTTACCACTTGCAATTGCTATAAAGGTTGGTTCATTTTTTGGAGATAAAGGTGAATCCGTACCTTGTCCAGCATGTTTTGCTAATTCTTCTTGGGGTAAATCAGTAAATCTAATTCCTACAGAATCTGCACCGGCTTCCTTTAACTTAGCAACAACCGTACTTTGAAGCTGCATCTGTTCACCTGTGCCAGTTTTAGCAATAGCTAATTTTACGCTAACATGATTCTTTTCTTCCTTGATTTTCACTTCTAAAATACCATTTGTTTCTTGTAGTGTTTTATGTAGGAAAGGATCTTTCAGATTTTGTAATGTTTCTAATACCTTTTGTTCTGTTAACATGTATATGCACCACCTATAAATGAATTGGTTTTTATTAGTATATCATAATTGTCCATTTTACATATGTGATGAAACTCATACCTAAAAAAATAACCCTCATTATTCTGGAGGGTTGGTTTCATTTGATGCGTATCTTAAAATTCCTTTATATATTGAAGCTGCAACTTTATCTTGATAATGTTCTTTTACGAGAAGTTGTTTCTCTGTATGATTTGAGAGGAAACCAATTTCAACTAATGCGCCAGGTTTATTAGCATTTTTTAATAAAAAGACACTATTGATACTTTTCGCCTTACGCGTCGTATTTTCTAAGTTAGTACGTAACTCATCTTGAACGAACTTTGCTAGTTCTTCATTCTCTTTATAAGTACGATAATAAAAAGTTTGTGCACCACTCCATTTAGGTGACGGAATTGCGTTTAGATGTATGCTAATAAACAAATCAGCCTCTGAACTATTGATTAACTCTACACGTTTTTTTAAGTCTTCTACCTTACGACGACTATAACCTCGAGTATCTGCAGCTGCAAGATCTGTATCTATTTCACGGGTCATTAAAACAAGTGCACCTTGTTCCTGTAAGTAGTCACGGAGCTTTAAAGATACATTTAAGGCGATATCCTTTTCGAATATATCTCCACTATCTGCTCCTCCATCTGGACCACCATGACCTGGATCTAAGATAATTATCTTTCCGGTTAATGGAAGACTCCAGGGTTTCCAAGAATCATTATCTAAAAACTGATATTGAAATAAGACAAATAATAGTATTAATCCAGTTATAAATCCACCGATTTTTAATTTCTTCTTCACTAATTTCTCCCCTCCTGCTAGTCCCTTCTATTCACTATATGGGACAAGGGGAAAAAATATGAATACTTACAAATTGTTGTCGAAAAGTTTACTTACTAAACAAAAAGTGCGCTACTAATGCAGACGGAGTCGATATCTTTTTTCACTTTTAATGAATCCTTCCTGCCACCATTTATTCACGTAATTTTCACAGCTGTAATAGAGAGATTCGTTTACAAAATCATTATCTCCAATTTGACCCCAATAGGTCAGAAAATCAAATAATGTGTCTACCAAATACTTTTCTTCAAAGTAACATCTTGTTTTTACATCCTCAAGGGACTCTCCGTAATATCCAAACTTTCCATATTTAGAGCCTAACAAGTAACTTTCGATTGCGATGTCAACACAACCATCTTCTATTGACTTTGCAAATAAACCTGTTCTATAAAAATGACTAAATTGCTCATTTACACTTTTCTTTAGATTTTCTAAGGAGAGTTCACGTAACATTTTTCTTTCATACTTCATTTGCTTTTCTTTTCTTTTTTCCTTTAGGGTTGTTATTACGTTCATAAGCAAATTCCCCCCTTTTAAAAGTAGTTTCCTACGCAATAGACATATCATGTAAAACACTATCTACCTTTAATGGTAATTTGCGTAAACTCCTCTTATTTAGGGTAATTCTCGATATTACAATTCCATAAACCAAGCTGTCCTTTTGCAGGTAATGGCGTTTTCAGTAATCTCTTACCTTTAACTTTCCAAACAAACCCACCAATTTTGTAGTCTCCTAATAAATATTCAATTCCTGATATCATTTCTCCATCCTCAAGTACTGCTGATGAATTATTGTTCTCTATGATCCTGAGACAATTCTCTAGTTCACAAACACCAATAACAGCACCTAATGGTAACGTATCTTGTGTATAGCCATACTTCTGAAGCAAACTTTCAACATGGGTTAGACGACATGCATGCTTATCTAACTTTTGACTTGAATGAATTGCAATCGGTCCACGGTATTTTGTCTTCCATGACCTAGTTTCATGGTTTATCGCTCCAAGCATAAAAAGGCTTGCCCAAGGCTGAATCATTGATAAAGTCTTAATTTTATTCACTCCAATCTAAAATAGAGCTGGGTGCTACATCTTTACTTTTCCCTTAAAACTACATAAACATAAAAAAGACTCCCAACCAAATGGTTGAGAGCCTTGAATTTGAAAATTAACGTTTTGAGAACTGAGGTGCACGACGAGCGCCTTTAAGTCCGTATTTTTTACGTTCTTTCATACGTGCGTCACGAGTTAATAGACCAGCACGTTTTAACGTTCCACGGAATTCAGGGTCAGCTTGAAGTAATGCACGAGAGATACCATGACGAATAGCTCCAGCTTGGCCAGTATAGCCTCCACCTTTAACACTAACTAGAACATCATAGTTTCCTACAGTTTCAGTAGCGTTAAGAGGTTGTTTAACAACTTCTCTTAATGCCTCAAATGGAATATAATCTGCGATATCACGATCATTAATTACAATGCGTCCGTCGCCAGGAACTAAGCGTACACGTGCTACAGAGCTCTTACGACGACCAGTGCCATAATATTGTACCTGTGCCAATATAATACCCTCCTTATTAATTAACCACGAAGTTGGTAAACTTCAGGTTGTTGTGCTTGATGTGGATGTTCGTTTCCAGCATATACATGCAATTTTTTGAACATTTGACGACCTAGAGAATTTTTTGGAAGCATACCTTTAATAGCAAGCTCTAACATTCTCTCTGGGAAGTTTGTACGCATTTCTAATGCAGTTCTTGACTTTAATCCACCTGGGAATTGGCTGTGACGATAGTAGATTTTGTCAGTTAATTTTTTACCAGTTAATTCGATTTTCTCAGCGTTGATGATGATAACATTGTCACCAGTATCAACATTCGGTGTATAAGTTGGTTTGTTTTTACCACGTAAAATTGTAGCTACTTCACTTGCAAGACGACCTAAAGTTTGACCTTCAGCGTCCACAATGTACCATTTACGCTCTATATTATTGGCATTTGCCATAAATGTTGTGCGCATTACTTTCCCTCCTAATATAATAAACTTTGGTTTATTTCAACACGATTAGTTTACGGGGCTAGTCGTGGGGTTAAAATACATACCATAGGATATGATATAACTTTGTAAAGCTATTGTCAAGAAGATGTTACACCAGGTTTAGTTGTCATAATGAACTTTCCATAAATAAAGTCCATGACCCGGTGCTGTTTTACCTGCATAGGCTCTATTTTTTTGCTCTAAAATGGTATTTATTTCAGTTGGTTGTATTTTTTTCTGTCCAACATCCAGTAAAGTACCTACAAGGATCCTTACCATATTATAAAGAAAACCATTTCCTACAAAGCGAAAAATAAGTTCATCTTCTTGGGTTATACAATCGATATCATAGATTGTACGAATCTTATCATCAACTTCAGTTTTCGCAGAACAAAAACTAGTAAAATCATGTGTTCCTTTTAAATAAAGCATGGCCTCTTTAATTAAAGTAACATCTAGTTGGTACGGAAAATGATAGCTATATTGTCTTCTAAAAATATCTCTATCGGGGGTTAGTAGTACTCTATATCTGTACTCCTTTTTTACCACATCAAAACGAGCATGGAACTCATTATCCACCTTATTTACCTCTAAAACTTGAATATCATCAGGCAACAAAGCATTAAGTGCCTTCTTCCAGCTCTCTTCAGACAAATGTAAGGGTGAATCATAGTGAATCACCTGTCCAATAGCATGAACTGTTGCGTCTGTTCTTCCAGATGCAAAGACTTTAACAGTCTTACTTTTATGGATTTTCTGTAAGGTTTTTTCAAGTTCTAGCTGAACTGTTCTGGCATTTGGTTGAATTTGATATCCCGAAAATTGTGACCCGTCATATGAAATGATACATTTCAATTTCTCCATAACACATACCTCATTATTGCCGTAGTAAAAATAAGCATATTGCCGTAATTCCCAATAAAACCAGCATGCCCGTATCTATAATGCCCCATTCTAGTTTTCGATACTTTGTTCGGCCTTCTCCACCACGATATCCTCTAGCTTCCATAGCAGTGGCTAAATCCTCTGCTCGTTTAAAAGCACTAATAAATAATGGGACCAGTAATGGAACAATTGCTTTTACTCTGTCTTTTATAGGCCCACTAGTAAAATCAGCTCCACGAGCCGATTGTGCTTTAATAATCTTTTCCGTTTCCTGCATAAGGGTAGGTATAAAACGTAATGAAATAGACATCATTAAAGCTAGTTCATGAACCGGAAGCCCCATTTTTTTGAAGGGTGATAACAATGCCTCCATACCATCTGTTATTTCAATTGGTGTACTTGTAAGAGTCAATAGTGTTGTCATCAAAATTAGAAAGAAGAAACGCAGAGAAATAAATATCCCTTGTCTTAATCCCTCTTCATAGACTGTTATAAAGCCATAGGAGAATATAATTTCCCCTTCCTTTGTCATGAAGATGTGGAGCACAAACGTAAATAAGATAATCCATAATATTGGTTTCAAACCTGCTAGAATAAATCTTATGTGAATTCGGGTAAGTGCTACAATACTTAACGTAATTATTCCTAAAACAAGATAAGTAATAGCATTATTCGCTAAAAAAACGATAAATAAGTAGAAAAAGACCATGATTAATTTAGCTCGAGGGTCCATACGGTGAATTAATGACATACCTGGTACATATTTACCAATAATCATACTTTGCATCATTGTTCTTCACCTACTTTTACTAACCTTTGGACCTCTGAAATTAAATCATTAAGTGTTAGACAAGAAGGAGATAAACTCGTGTTAAATTTTTGTTCCAACATCAATTTAAATCGGACAATTTCAGGAACATCCAGACCAATCTCAACGAGTCTATCAGCCTCTTGAAAGACATTCGTTGGATTACCCTGTAAAAAGATTGTCCCTTTATTTAAGACAACAATCTCATCAGCATAAAGAGCTGCATCTTCCATGCTGTGCGTAACTAAAATGGTTGTTAGACTTTGTTCTTTATGGAGGTTATAAAATAACTCCATAATCTCTTGTCTTCCTCTTGGGTCAAGACCTGCAGTTGGTTCGTCAAGCACAAGAACCTCTGGTTTCATTGCAAGTACACCAGCTATAGCAACCCTTCGCATTTGTCCACCACTTAAGTCAAAAGGTGACTTCTGGAGGTACTCTTCTGAAAGACCTACTAAACCAATAACTTCTTTTGCCCTTTGTTTTGCTTCCTTCTCAGATACACCAAAGTTCATCGGCCCAAAGCAAATATCTTTTTCGACTGTCTCTTCGAATAGCTGATGTTCAGGAAATTGAAAGACGATCCCAACACGCTTCCTAAGCGACTTTAAATCCTTTACCTTCTTTGAGGCTTCTATTGTCTGATTACCAATGGTAATCGACCCTGCTGTTGGTTTTAGAAGTCCATTTAAGTGTTGTAGTATCGTTGACTTACCTGAACCGGTATGACCGATAATACCCACGTAAGAGCCTGAGCGAATAGTTGAGCTAATATCGTATAGTGCTAATCTTTCGAAAGGAGAATTAGGTTGGTAACGATGCTCAAGCTGTTCTATTTTAATGTCCATAGCTCATTCACCAAACCTTCTTCATCTAGATGATGTTTTGATAGAGGAATTCCATTATCCCGCAATGCTTTACTGAGTTTTATAGAAAAAGGAAGGTCTAATCCTATTTCAACTAATTTTTCGTCTAGCTTAAAAATAGTCTCAGGGTCTCCTTCTGCGAAAATTTCTCCCTTATTCATTACAATCATTCTATCTGCCCTTGCCGCTTCATCTAAATCATGCGTAATGGAAATTACCGTTAAGTTTTTCTCGATTTTTAGCTGGCGGACAACATTAAGCACTTCTTCCCGACCTTTTGGATCTAACATTGAGGTAGCTTCGTCAAGTATAATAATATCAGGTTGGACAGCAAGAATACCGGCAATAGCTACCCTTTGCTTTTGACCACCTGAAAGATTATGAGGTTCAACATCAAGAAAATCCTCCATTTTGACAAGTTTAACTGCCTGATCTAAGCGAGAAACCATCTCTTCCCTTGGGAAGCCATTATTCTCTAAGCCAAATGCAACATCATCTCTGACAGTAGTCCCTACAAACTGATTGTCAGGGTTTTGAAAAACCATTCCAATTTTTCTTCTAACTTCCCAAATGGTCTCTTCAGACAAAAGGTATTCACCAACTTGAACTTTGCCTTCTTGAGGTAATAGTAATCCATTTAAAATCCTTGCTAGTGTCGATTTTCCTGACCCATTATGACCAACAATAGCTAACCACTCACCCTTCACAACAGAAAAGGTAATATCTTTTAAAGCATAATCTACTTCGTTATATTGAAAAGTTATATTATTTACTTGGAGAATCTTATTTTCACTAACCATACTCGTCTATCCTCTCTCTTACTATAGAAATAGTACTAAACTCTACTCTACTAAACGTAATTAAAATTGTCACTTATTCATGTGGAAAATCTGTTCTTTATTAGTTTTTATTAGGTATTAGGGGCGTTATGCGCTAACATCCACTTCGCTTTCCGCGGAGGAATATTGAAAAAGCCATAATGCCGGCTTTTTCAAAGGGCGATTCCTCTTCGGGCAGTCCGTGAGCCTCCTCGGCTTCGCCTGTGGGGTCTCCCGTTGACGTGCTACTCCCGCAGGAGTCTTCGTGGATGTTAGCGAATAACTGTAAATTTGAATATCGGTTATAAAAGTAACTATCTATAAAAATATTTCCTGATTGGAAGTTGAGTTTACATTTAAAAAATACTTAATCTTATTCTAAGGTTTGCTACTCATTGTATCTATACAGAGTGGATTGGAGCGGAAAGCACTTGACTCCTGCTCAGAAGTATAGGAAAGGTCGAGACCCCGCAGACGGAACGGCGAGGAGGCTCGACTTCCTCCCCGCGGAAAGCAAGTGCCTGCAGCGCAAAGGAACGATCAATGTACAAATTACTACACAACATACCTATTAAAAAAACACAAATAAAAAAGGGCATGAATCCAGTTAATAAAAACTGCCCCGCCCTTGTTACCACATATCTGTTTATATAATTATACTAACTCAATGATTACCATTGGCGCACCGTCACCACGGCGAGGTCCAAGTTTCATGATACGAGTGTACCCACCTTGGCGCTCCTCGTAACGAGTAGCGATATCACTGAATAGTTTTTGAAGTGCATCCTGACCAGACTCAGCGTTTGCTACTTCATTACGAATGTATGATGCAGCTTGACGACGAGCATGTAAGTCACCACGCTTACCTAGAGTGATCATTTTTTCTACAACTGAACGTAATTCCTTAGCACGAGCTTCAGTCGTTTCAATACGCTCGTTGATAATTAAGTCTGTTGTAAGATCACGTAAAAGTGCTTTACGTTGTGAACTTGTACGTCCTAATTTTCCATATGACATCAGTATTTCCCTCCTTTGTTGAAACATAAAGTCCGAAGACTAATCACAAGAAAATGCCTAGTCAGCGAGAGACGCGAAACTAGTCATCTTTACGTAAGCCTAAACCTAAATCTTCAAGTTTAGCCTTAACTTCTTCTAGTGATTTACGACCAAGGTTACGAACCTTCATCATATCTTCTTCTGTTTTATGAGCAAGTTCTTGTACGGTATTGATTCCAGCACGCTTCAAGCAGTTGTAAGAACGAACAGAAAGATCTAGTTCTTCAATAGTCATCTCTAGAACCTTTTCTTTTTGGTCTTCTTCTTTCTCTACCATAATTTCAGCGTTTTGCGCTTCATCAGTAAGTCCAACAAAGATATTTAAATGCTCAGTTAAAATTTTGGAACCAAGTGCAATTGCTTCTTTTGGACCAGTACTTCCATCAGTCCAAACATCAATTGTAAGCTTATCGAAGTTTGAAACTTGACCCACACGAGTGTTTTCAACTTGATAAGTAACACGAGATACCGGTGTAAAGATTGAGTCAATAGGAATTACACCTATTGGTTGATCTTCACGTTTATTTGCATCGGCTGGGTTATACCCACGCCCTCTTCTTGCTGATAATCTCACGCGAAAATGTGCATCTTTTGCTAATCTAGCAATGTGAAGGTCCGGATTAAGAATCTCTACATCACTATCGTGAGTAATATCTGCTGCCGTTAG
>NZ_JAGGKM010000016.1 GCF_017873715.1 Cytobacillus luteolus | reverse complement strand
GGAGTGAGTGATAGAGGGGGGAGGGCGAGGGGGGCGGTCGCGTTTTCAGAAAATTCAACAGGGAGTGAACAACATGAAAAAATTCCTCTATAGGTACAAATTAACAAGAATGAATCGTCAGCAATTGTGGATGCTAATGAGTTTTGCACTCTATACAGAGAATCAAGACATTGTAGACCAAGTACACGATGAAATAGCACAAAGAAACTTCTTAGGAAAGCGGTGAGCAAGGTGTTCAAGCGTAGATTCAAGTATTACAAATACAACATGAGGAAAGGACGATTTACAGCATGTTTAATAAAAATAAAATAGAGGTTATTCCCTTTAATGAATTCATGAGCCGGCCAGCCTATCGAATTCCAAAGAAAATACCTCTTACAAACAGTATATTCTCATTCCTTCCACCTATCACACTAAAAGGCTTATTTCCACTACATGAACCAGCATTCGCCCTATTTGTCCTTGGCGGTGGTTTAATTGTCGCTACCGCCTTTGTTGAATATTTACTTGCTGAAAATGATTCGGGGTATATAGCGAGCATTATTTCAAGTGCTGCAAGTGTCCTGTTTCCTATAGTCGCTTATGGTGCCGTATTTTGGTTTATATTCTTTGGAATGTGAGGGGTTGAATGGATGGGTAAGGTAAAAGCCTTCTTTAGAAAACAAAAGGCTAAAACAGAGCTTAAAAAGGCATTTAATAACGCAGGTTTATATAACAAATACAAAAACGGAGATAAAGAAATAAAAGTCTATCCAAAGATTCATAGTGTTTCCTTCGATGATGTTAAAAAAACAACTAGTTATGTTTTTACACTTCTAAATGGGATGGATCCAAAAGAAGTCACAAAAAAAGAATATGTCCTTTTGCAGCATTTTGGGAAAAACATCGAGATTGAAGGTGACCATAAAAAATTTGAGCTGACAATCTATGAGAGAGGGATGAAGGATAAATTGACATACAACTATGAGGACATTGAGCCAGTTATAAAAGGGATGAAAGTTCCTATCGTTTGTGGAATCAATAAAAATGGTGAATGGATTGCTTATGATGCGAAAACAGAACCGAATGCTCTTATCTCTGGTGAGCCCGGGAGCGGGAAGTCCACACAGTTACGCTCTATTCTTTGCACTCTAATTAAATACAAATCACCGGAAGAACTTCAAATGTACTTGGGTGATTTAAAAATGTCTGAATTCCATTTATTTAAAGGTGTAAAGCATGTGAAAGAAGTAAGCGTGTTTCCTGAGGACTTAGAAAAAATGTTAGCTAAAGTATATAAAGAGATGGTTAATCGCAGTAAGACTTTAAATAAATACGGTGTAATGCACATTGACGATCTACCAGAAGGGCAAAAGGTACCTTATATTGTTTTGGCCATAGATGAAATAGTTATGGTGATGGATAACAAAGAGGTTAAAAGAATGCTAGTTCAAATCGATTCGCTTGGAAGAGCTCTAGGAATCTATAACCTTTTATCATTACAGAGACCATCACATGACATATTAGATACAAAAGTTCGTTCGTTACTAACCGTTCGAATGGGCTTTCGGACTACCGATGCTTCAAACGCAAAAATAATAGGCACACCGGGTAGCGAAAAGATAAGTAAAGACGTTCCGGGACGGTTTATTCTTAAACGAGATACTTTAGACGAAATTCAAGCTCCATTTCTAACGGAAAAGGCATCTAAAAAACTTTTAGAGGGGTATAAGAGCCTAGAGCAAGAGGACACCCTTAAAAACGAATCTGAGGAGAATGTGGAGGATATACCCGCGACTGATCTCAGGGAAGAGGATATTTTCAATGGTGGTGTGACTCAATGAAACTAACAAAGCGAGATAAAGCCATAATTGCCGATTTAAACCGTTTTAGAGTTATGGATAGGGATAGTATAGCGGAGCTCCATTTTAATAATTTAAAAGATCCTACGTATGCTGCAAACACTGTACTACTTCGCTTAACAAGAGAAGAACAAATACAACGTTCTGAGTCGTTCACACCTTACGTTTATTTTGGACCAGAGGTAAGTATGAAAAAGAATAGTGCAAAGATAGGACATTTCTTAGCGATCCTTAATGTCTATAAAGAAATCCTGAAGCATGGGAAAGTTGATACGTTCCAAGTTGAACCTAAATATATAGCTAAAGGTGAAGGAGCGGAGCCGGATATATTCTGTATATTTAGGAGAACACCATTCTTTATCGAGGTGCAAAAGACAATATACAGCGAAAAACAGATGAGTGATAAACTAGATAGATATGTAGATTTATATGAGAGTGGAGTCATTGCTGGGGAGCCGTGGCAACCTTCAGATAAAAAGGTATTTCCACACGTTCTTATACTGTCCGAACAGCGTTATCCTATCGATAACAATTACCCTTTTAGAGTAGTTCAGGCACAATCCTTTACTCAGTTCTTAAATTCACTAAAACCGAAAGAGCAGCGGGTCCAGGAGCCTAT
This sequence comes from Cytobacillus luteolus, assembly GCF_017873715.1. Taxonomy (NCBI): domain Bacteria; kingdom Bacillati; phylum Bacillota; class Bacilli; order Caryophanales; family Bacillaceae; genus Litchfieldia; species Litchfieldia luteola. The sequence goes on along the minus strand of NZ_JAGGKM010000016.1, from coordinate 13,683 downwards.
TAAAGTACAATCGAATAATGGATCTATTAAGCTTAATATAAATTAGGGCCCCGGTTATTCGGAGCTCCTTTTTTTATATTTACTTAACCAGTTATAAAACTCATCTTCTCTTACTCTTTTTAATCGTCCTATTCTAATTAAAGGGAAATCCTTATACTCCATAACTTCATAGGCATACCTTTTGGAGCAACTTAAAGCAAGCATAACATCTTCAACATTTAAAAGTTTAGGTTTACTTGCAGGCTTAGTTTTAGTGCTGGCAACAAGTTGCTGTAATTCCTCACGAATAATCCTTCGAATGATTTCTTCTATGCTCATTGATTATTTACCAAACAAACGAGAAAGAAACCCTTTAGGTTTTTCCTCTTGTGTAGCTGCGATCTCTAATCGTTTTTGCTCCATTGATTCATTCAGTTGGTGGACTAAGTACCGGTCACGATGTTCTATCGTATCATTCAACTTCTTTTCAAAAGCTTTAAACATTGCTTCACGTTCTTTTTCAATCGCCTTTTCTACAGATGATTGAATTAACTCAGCTAAATCCTCTTTAGATACCGTTATAATATCGCGGTTTTCTTCGTTAACGCTTAGCGTTTTTTCGGTGTTATTTGTTGCTTTTTCTCTTGATACTATTGACTTTATCGCGTTATCCCGATTGCGGGTTTTTTCAATCTCGTTTTTAATATCTAATAACACGGTAATATCACGGTTATAGAATATACGTTGATCCTTATCATTTCTTTCAAACTCGTAACCTTCCTTTTCCATCGAAAGGCACCATTGACGTAGCGTGCTTGAGTTGATATTCAGCTTTAAAGCAACATCTTTTGAAAATAATCCATACTCGTTCATATCGCGTTACCTCCCAGTTGTAACGGTGTTATTTGTACCTAATTATGGAGTGCTCGTCTAATTATGGCAACAGTAGGAGATAAAAAAGTAACTATTAGAAGGTTGTAAGCATTAACCTAAAAAGGCTGTAACTGTTGATATATATAGGATTAATCATTTTTGTAGATTACTAGTAGTTACTTTAGTTACCCATTTTCCCTGTTCCTTTCTTATGAAATAAATAAATAAAATAATAATTAATTATATATAGGGCTTAGATATAAAATCATGTAACTTTGGTAACTTAGTAACTATTAGAAAAAATAATCCAATAATACATATTGACTTACTGATTGCATTACAGTATATTAAGATTAATTAAAGTTAAATAAAGGAAATTAAAGTTAAAAAGGAGCGGGTTAGAATGTCACAACAAGTGAGTGTTCGATTAGATGATGTACACGCAGCATTCCTAGAAAGAATGGTCGAGAAGTTAGCAGCTGAGGGAGTAACGACAAATAAGAGCGATGTGATCCAGAAGGCCATCTATTCTTTTGCTCGTGAAACAGTTCTTGGAGCTGAAGAGGTTACAGAAATCATTGATAAGCATTATAAAGGGTTTTAATAATGACAGACTTAAAAGAGCTCGAAGCAAGTATTGGAGGATATGATCTATCGCATTTAGATGAACGAAGGCTAAAGAAATTTAAAAAGAAACTTCAAAGACTGGGGGATAGTTCGTTATCTATTGAAGAACGCTGGACTATTAAACTAGAGTTAGCTCAAGAGGTATTAACCAATAAAGAAAATAAGAGATAATATACAGGATTTTATGCATCATTTAAGACCGTTTCAATTATGTAAACACTGATAAATCAACAATGTATAAAAGTATGTATACCAGGAGCGGGTTGAAAAGGGCATATTCATTGATATGTAGGCATTATAAAATTACGTAAAAAAATTATTTTGCGCAGTAATTATGAATAAATATGAATTTAAGGGGGTGGTACAATCGTTCGTCTTATTTCGACAAATAGCAGGATAAACTAACAAATTTAGAGAATTCCAACACCTAAGACACTACATAAGAATCAACTACTTAGGAGGAATGTATGTGAAAGTGAATGTTGATCTAAAAGAAATTATTGAGATTATGAAAAAAGAAAGGCAAGAATTTTTAGTCACCCAGAAGGAAAAAGATATTGTGCATGTGGATGTAATGCCAGAAGGACTTGTGATTGAAACTGAGGATATGATTATTATAGGCGGTACTAAATTAAATAAAAGAAAAGAACGCACTGTTGGCGCAGCACGTTCCGTTGAAAAAGTATAACTTCAAACAACTAAAAATATATCATAGTGGGTAGATTTCACCAAGAGGTCTGCCCTATTTTTTACATAAAAACACTATAACTATAGTGAAAACAACAATTGGTGAAACTGATAACACTGCTATTGGTGAAACAAACAACACTACAGTTGGCGAAACTGACAACTAAGAAAGAAAGAACTTAAAGAAAAATATAAAAAAAGGATGATGATATGAACTATCCTTTTTTAAATGTTCAGAGGTGCAAATTAGTAACATGTTTCAGCTGCTCTTTTTTATGATCCTTAAACCGTACTTATTGCAAGCTTTCTAAAAATAAAAACTCCTATAACTAGAAAATAATTATTATCGAGCTCATTATACAACTCATTCGTAATCTTATTATCTATTTTAAGGCGTGATAAGGGGTAATTTAGTACCGGGTAAGAGTTCGAGTTTTATAGATTCGGGCCAATCCATTGGTACATAAGGAATTTGAAGGATTAAAACGCGACAGTATGGAGGATTATTAAAAGATTATGATAATCCAGTCCATAATCCTTTATATTGTCGTTCAAATAGTCATTTTTAGTAGTAATCTACTCTAGATCATCGATTCTAGTTGACTCTAAATAGTTGATTATCAACTAAAATTTCTAAAAAATATTTTCTCCCCTTTGCTTGTAATCTATTATTCAAGTATGTAAAATGAAATTTAACTTAATAGTTTCGGAAAAATTAAAAAGCCATTTCCATATGTTAGAGGTCGGCAAACCACTAACGGAAATGACTTCTTTTAGCCTGTTACTCATCCCAACAGGTTTTTAGATGTTCTTATTTTAACGTGAATTAACTCCCAATGCAATAGTATTGTTTTGGTTTGTTTTGACATATTTTCTCGTTTTTTGGAGCACTCTATTAACCTACTTTTAACAGGTTGATAGAGTGCTTTTTGTTTTCCGTCCACATGGATGGCAGGGAAACCATGTAAAAAACGAGGTATAGTGTAGCCAAAGCAAAAAATACACTCGGATAATCGGTTATTGTTGCATTTAACCGTATGACGTAAGCGAGGTAAAGAGCGCAGGCCTTGTATAAAAAAGCCTAAGGGATAGCCTTTAAAGGGTTGTATATCCTAATGAAGATGATAACCAAGACTTCAGCGGCAAAAAGTGTTCAGGGGGATCAAACAAGACTCAGCTGTACGACTGTAGTTAACCATTTACTCGTAAGCGGCGGTAGAGACACTGTTTCATGTCTATTCTTATCATTGTTGTAAGGATAGAGGGTTATATAGCGAATCACTCGAAAGAGAACGGTGTAGGGCATGGATACGCACCGTAAGGCAGGACAAGCCTATAAGCTATATGTGGAGGGTACGACACCTTTTCACGTCTTATGCAACGTCTACACATACGGATACCATAACTCAGTTATACAGAGTACATAACCAGTATGAAGACAGATTTTTAACCTCATAAAATTTTCACAGGGGTTAGTCTGTCTTCCAGCCGTTGTCCATTCCTCGAGGCCAGAGTATAGGAAAACCTAAAAAAATCAAGAGATTTTTAAAAGAAATTAATAAAAAATTTATTTAGTTAGTATGAGGACGTAGCTTCGTGTGCGGGAGTGGAGCACATCCGGAGGTTGTAAAACCGAGGACCTTAAGAAAACAAACAGAACGGTACTCACAAACAGTAAAGATCTATATAAAGAGAACGGTTAGAAAGATGGAAAGAGTAATGCAAAAAGTTTGGTGGACTATGAAGGATTTAGAACAAGTCACTGGTTATAGTGACGATTGGCTAAAAGAGAATATTCTTTTACGTCCTGCTTTTAAGAAGATTCTTGATTTAGAAAATGGTGGTTTTGTTTACTATCCTGAGAAACGCAGGGAGAAATGGTTATTTATCGCTTTGAAAATGCAAGAGTTTTTGGAAAACCATTTCGCTCAAATCTTTAGTAAAAATTAAAAATAAAATTAAACAGCCTTCCAAAAGTGTCGATATATATGGATAACAAAAGGGAGGTGAACTTATGTATATTCCTGTGGAAAGAAAAGCAAAGCCTGGTGAGTACATCGAGCATAAGAAAACAGGTCAAATTCTGTTAGCAAGATGGGTAGATCACGAAGGGTTAGCTATTGTAGATGAACATTTTCATCCAGGGCACGATGCACCAGAGCATGAAATGTGGGGAACAAGTGATTATTTTGTGTTAGAAAAAATTAATCCAATTCACCACTAAAACAAAAAAAGCATAGTAACACCAGGGACGGAGTTACCATGCTATATCACTTTATAGTAAAATATAAATATATAATTTCTTATGAGGTGATAACTGAATGTTTGAAGTTCGTAAAGATGTTTTAAAGAAATTTAGCAAAGAAATAAATAAGGCTATCGAAACATACCGCCTATGTTTATTTACTCTTCCAGAAGAAAAACTCCCTAGAATTACCCCATCTTATTCACTTGTTCCACCTTCTAACACAAACACACCGTATTCATCTACTGAAGATATTGCAATTGAAAGAGCTGACTTTGAAAAAGAAAAAAGTGAGTTTATTAAGTCTTTTCTAAAGGCTGTTAATAGGCTTGGAGAAAAAGAGAGACAAGGTTTTATCCTTAGATATTTAAGTGAGGATGAAATGTTTGATTATGAGGTTTACAATGAGCTAAACATGAGTGAATGGTACTATCACCAGAAATTTAAACCACTTGTTCTTTATAAATTTGGTATTGCTTTAGGAATTATTGATGTTCGGGCGATTAGTTGAAATTATAAAAGCATGGCTTTTCCTGAATTAGGAGCTGCCATGCTTTTTATTGTTTTCATAATGAACTTTTCTGCGGTCACAATTATTACAAAATTTAGTCCTGGAATGCTTAGTCCAAAACATACTATTACATTCTCCATTAGCACAGTATCGAAGCCTTTTTTTATTTTCAGTATCCTTTTTTGTCATTAGCATCCCTAATTGGTAATAAGCAATGTCTAATTGATTTTTGGCACTTATATAAAAGATATTAGAGTCTGTTTTTTCATCATATCTTAATCGAACGGTTACGGATCCCCAGGTCCCCACATCTTCGGCTAATGCTTTTTTTGTAATTGAAAGCTCACTTAATTCCGGATGGAGCTTTTTGTTTTTATCTAGAGTAAGCAGGGCCGATTTATACTTCTTAATTTCTTTGTCATTCTCTTCAAATATTGCCTTCCACATTAAAAAGCGTGCATTTAACATAGCTAATTTACGCTTGAATTTATTTAAATTAAGTTTCACTATATTCTCGCTTTCTAAGTATGGAAAACCGTAATTTTGCACCCATTTTAAAATATCCTCATCAGAAATTACCGTATCAAGCTTATTTATATTAGGTTGTGCTGAGTAATACTGTTTTGGTAAATCACCTTTTACTAAGTTGATTAATGATAGCAAGAAATTAATGTTATCTACTTCTACTTCCTCGGCTTTGTACCCCTTTTTCCCGACAATATAAACCTCTTCATCATCTTTCTCCAATTCATAACTTTCAAAGTGAGTGTTTACTGTATTTGATGCAGCTAAGGTTCCCACATGGTCATTTAAATCACCTATATACAATTCTTTCTCCATTTTTTTCTCCTTTTTTTTGAAATTTGACGTAAATTAGACGTTGAATCATTTTCTATCGTCAAAATAATTGTTACTCTGAATATATCATCATCATCATTATTTAACAAGAAGGGAGTAAGAAAAGTGTTTAGAAACTCAGATATAAAAATGACAATACGCGAGTCACGGTTAAGTCAATGGATGGTAGCAGAACGGTTAGGGATAAGTGAAGCAACTTTCACTCGTTGGTTAAGAGGAGAGCTTCCACCAGATAAGAAAATCCAGATTTTAAAGGCAGTTACTAGCCTTAAAAAGGAGATAGCTGCTAATGGATCAGCGGACTAAAGAAAAATGCGTTTTAATCGGTTATCTCTTAGATTCGATGAAAGAAATTTATTACGAAGATGCAAAATTAAGACTTGCGGGTGTAGATATTGCCACTTTTGGAATCATTGAGAGCAAGCTTTGGGAAGGTATTAAGTTCATTGTTGGAATGCCAGCAAAGGAAGAAGAAGGTGTATTTATAAGTGATTACTGGTATGACGTTGCTTACGACTATGTATGTCAAAAAATCACAAAAGAACAAGCAATAGTAAGTTTACTCAGCTGGGAAACGGAATTCGAAAAGTAGGTGAGGTGATATGGAAGGCTACATAAAGCTGTATCGAAAACTATTGCATAATCCTATATTCAATGATTTTCAGCTTTATAGATTATGGACATTGATTTTATTGAATGCGAGTTATAAAGAACGTGAAATTTTGATAGATGGTCAACTGGTAAAAATTAAGCCAGGTCAATGGGTAATAGGGCGGTTTTCTCTATTCGATATGTACAATAATGGGTTATCTCCAAAGGACAAAATTAAAGGAAACAAAACTCCATATCGTTGGCTAGAAAAATTAGAAAAACTCGGATATTTAACCCTTGAAAAGACCAACAAATATACGGTTATAAACGTTGTAAACTGGGCGATTCACCAAAGTGACGAGCAACAAAATGACCAACAGACTGACCATCAAATGACCATCAAAAGACCAACAAATGACCATCAAATGACCACAAACAAGAAAGTAAAGAAAGAAAAGAAGGGAAAGAATTATAGTTCCCAGCCAATTGATTTCACAAGCTACTTAGAAGAAGGTGAGTAAATGACCAAACGAGAGGTAGCCAAAATACTTACACAAATATCTATTACTTACAAAAACAGGTTCAGTTGTGAAGATCCTAAAGAAAAGTTAGATATCTGGTATGAAATGTTATGTGATCAAGATTATGAAGCAGTTATGAGGAATCTTAACCAACACATTAAAACTAATCGCTTTGTTCCAACTATCGCAGAGCTTAGAGTACCAGAACAAGAGACTGGTTCTAGATACAACTATGAAGCTATTGAAGATATGAGGAAGTTAAGAAGAGGAGAATTGTTTTAAAAAAGGGTTATCGGGGGTTATTGGTTTCTATATTCACCTCTTATGAAAAATTAAATAAATAAAAAAATATATATATAGGGCTTTAATACTTTTCCTGTTAATTTCGATAACCCATTAACCCAGAAAATATTCAAAATCCCTACATATCAACGTTTTAGGGGATTTTAATAAAAAAAGGTTTGCATAAGTCGATAACCCTTTCCTGAATAAAGGGGTCAGTTAATGAAATGTTAACGAATCGTTAATTAAATATTTCTTGAACAAACTCAAAGAAACATTGATAGATTAGGGTTTTTCTCTAAAAAGTAAATTGATTAGTTAATGAATTAACGAATTTCCTATGTTCCTTTCTCATGAAAATTAATTAATAAAAAATAATTAATTATATATAGGAGTTTAATAGTTTTCACTGTTAATTTATTAACTCGTTAACAGGAATTCTTATGAAACCCTTATGGCTCTAAGAGTTAAGGTCCAATTTTAATTAACTTTTTCGTTAACAAACAACCGAAAAAGGAGATGTGTATGAATTTATTAGCAGAAATCACACGATTAAACAAAAGAATGGTTGAAGTAGAGAAGTTGCTTAATGTGTACCAGGAGCCTTTCGCCATTACTGAGAAGTTTTTGAATGATAAATGTGAGCTGAGAAATGATCTAAAGGTTGAAGCTAAACATTTATATAAAGTGTTTATTGATTGGATGGAATCCGAGAGCATCACAAATGCTTGTGGATCTCGAACATTCTACTCCAACTTAAGGGATCTAGGATATGAGGTAAGAAAAGGGACCAAGAACAAAGTCTATGTTTATGGCGTTGCATTCAAGAAACAAATTGTGGAAGGTCCTTAACCAGATGGCTAGGAACAATAGCAGAAGAGTGAGGAGTAAAACAGCTAACCATAAAATCATCCGTTTTGTAGGAGATAGAAATCAAAGGTTTAGACAGTTTAAGCGGTGGTTTAATGAACAAGCTACCAAACAATTACTTGAAAAAGAAAAAAGAGAGCCGTGAAAGTGCCTATGTTGAGTAGATCACCACCAGGTACCCCCGGTCAAAAACTTTGGTTTTTAGGCGAAAACGCTCAGACCGTATGGGGAATCTTTTTTCTAGATTTTCTCTCAAAAATTCCCATAAGGGGGGTGATAGAAGTGGCGGTAAGTATTCCGAACCTCAAAAAACAACTAATGTCTAGGATTGATACCAATGATTTAGTTCAGGTTGAGAAAGTCGAAAGGTATATAAATCTAGTTAATTCCATTCGTAGGATTAATCGAATTATTAAAAGTGAAGGTGAATCCATAACCACAGAGAATGGACCGCAAAGATTTACTAAAGCGCATCCTTTGATTGGAGAGCGTAACAAAATTAACTCAGCATTATTAAGCATTGAAAGGTCATTTGACTTTGAATTATTAAATACAACAGACTACAGCGCAGATGATCTAATTTAAAACAAAAAACAGGAGGAATGACAAATGCAATTAATTGATGAAAATCAATATTTCGTAGAATCAAAGAAAGTGATTCAACTAGTATTAGACACTGAAAGAAATTTAGAAAAGCAGTTAAAGTTAGCGGACAAGCTACAACTGGTAAAGCAACAGAAGAGTGAAACAAGATCCCCTGCCGAATATGAGGAATTGGAGAAACTGGAGAAAGAACTAGAGCGTAAGATTCGTTTTGACCAATTTAATGCTCCAGCCGTACCAAAAGAGCATAAAGAAAAAGTTAAGAAAAACGTAGTAGTAGAGCAGTTAGAAGTAGATGAGAAGTTGAATGAATTAAAAGCAGAGTTAAAAGGACGTATTGAGGTACTAGAACAAGAATTACTCCCTCTTATCGAGGGTATTGAAAAATTGGAAGACTTAAAGAGAATTCCTAACCGTATAGATCTACTTCTTGTGTCGGAAATCGGGGAGAGAGTTGCTATTCCTTGTAGTTACGCTATGAACTTAGTTGCACCTTCAAATAACCAATCACAATCAAGTGTAGCTGCAAAAGACTTAAAAAAGGTTATTCAAGCATTAAAGAAGATTGAGGTACCAGTAGAAACAAAAGGGTTATTAGACTTTTTGAAACGAGGTAAGAAATAATGTACACGTTCGAAAAAGAAATCTTAAAGAGAGAAATGTTGGTCCCGGTTTGTAGTTATGAATACAAAGTAATTCCTTTATCAGACAGTGCAAAAACAGCCTTTGCTTTATTTAATAAGCGTAATGGTGAATTGGAAAGGAATAGGGCTGACCTTCATAAGAAGTATTTGAAACTTGATGAATTCCCATTTGCTGGGCAAAGAACTTTCTACTATGAGGATCCGCAGGAAAGCGAAGAAACTAGAAAAGTTATGGTTAAAGAATTAGCTATTATGAATATGGCGGATAGATGGGTCCCTGGTATCTCTCACCATGAAATTAAAAAAGGTACAGGATGGGCTCCATTGATTGAAGGTACAGATTTTGTCGTAGAAATTGGTGAGAAAATCGTTCATGAAAAGCCGAAAAATCTAACCTTTGATGATATTAAAGCACTTTAGAGGGAGGTGATAATAATGTTCATGATGAATCGAAGTATGCCTAAAGAGATTCAAGTACAAATGATGGAGAAGTACAGAGAGAAAATTTCTCAAAGCTACTCTAACAAAGTTAATCAAGTGAAAAAGGCATCTAATAAAGGCAATAACAAGAAAATCGTTAATTCACTTCTGAGTATTTAGGTTGAATTTAAAGTCATATTGTAATACCTCCAAGATCCCCGCACCTTTCTCCTATTAGGGTGTGGGGAATTTTTATAAAGAGGGAGGTGAAAACATGAAAAGACGAAGGAAAAAAGGCAAGTATCAGAATATGAGTAACTTATTTAAGCTTTATGTAGCTTTTCAAAGTACCACAGATACCAATGATAAATTAACAATCGCTTTTGAGATGATGAACTATGATCTCGATACCATTATTAAACACGGTGAGCATTATCAAAAGTTTTTTATTGATGTTGTGCTATTTGCAGTGAAACAGGGTAAAGATTGTTGGTTGCAACGTGGATACAGTGAACAGTTATTCCAGGATGCTTTAGAAAGCACTACAGAATTAATAAGGTAGGTGAGGTTATATGGCAAGTAAAGTATTATCAGCAATATTGACAATGAAAGACCAAAATTTTTCATCCACATTGAAAAGTGCAGCAGGTGGAGTTAATGATTTTGATAGAAGGTTGAAACATACTGGAAATCAGATAAATCAATTTAGAGAAAATACAGTTACATCTTTTAGAAATATGGCTGTAGGTGTAGCAGCTGGAATAGCCGGGGCATTTGCAGTAGATAAATTAAAAAACTTTGGTATAAGCATGGTGGAAAGTGCAGCTAATGCTCAAGCGATGGGAGCACAATTTACACAAGTCTTTGGCGGTGTTCAAGGACAAGCACAAGAAACGGTAGATAGCTTAGGTAAATCATTTGGTATGGTAAGTGAACGAATTAAGCCAGCCTTTACCACAATGACTTCTATGTTCAAAGGTTTAGGGATGGATACTACAGAAGCTATGAAACAAGCGCAATCAGCTGTAACGATAGCCGCGGATAGTGCAGCCTTTTATGATAAGTCATATGAAGATGCGAACTCTGCTTTAAATAGCTTTATCAAAGGTAACTATGAAGGCGGGGAAGCGATAGGACTATTTGCAAATGAAACACAAATGGCTTCCTGGGCAACTAAAAACTTAAATCTAGACTGGAAAAAGCTAGATGAAGCCGGGAAACAAGTGGCACGTTTACAGTTTGCTAAATCGATGCAGGAAGCAGCCGGAGCCACAGGGCAAGCTTCTAGAGAATCTGACAGTTATCAAAACCAGTTAGGAAATTTACGTTCAGAATGGGATACGTTGAAAGGTAAATTAGGGCAACCTTTACTTGAACCAGTAACAAGAGGTTTAAAAGGGGTAGCAGCGTGGATTGATAAAGTTGATACTCAAGCCATTATTAATGGTTTTACTACCTTTGGAACTAAAACAAAACAATATGCTCTTCCTGTCCTCGATGGACTGAAAAAAGGTATTGGTTGGATTGTCGATAACAAAGAACCGATCATTGCAGCAACAGCCGGGATTGTCGGTGGATTAGTAGCATTTAAAGTCATAACGGGTATTAATTCAGCGTTAGGAACATTCAATCTCTTACTAACAGCACATCGAGCAGGTACTTTAGCTTCTACAGCTGCAACTTTAGGTTTTAATACAGCTTTACTTGCAAACCCGTTAACATGGGTTGCAGTTGGTATTGCAGCAGTTATAGCCGGTGGTATACTCCTATATAAAAATTGGGATACCGTAAGAGAAAAAGGGTTAGCTCTCTGGGCAGGATTAAAGCTAGTATGGGTAGGTATAGAAGTTGGATTCTCCTCAATGTGGGGCAAAATGCAACGAGCTGCAGCAAATGGAGTTAACGGAATTATTGATCGTGTTAATTCTTTAATCGAGAAGGTTAATAAAGTACCAGGGGTTAATATTCCATTACTTCCAAATGTAAAATGGGGAAGCGTTCCAGTTTCTAGAGATTATTCAAAGAAATCAATCCCTCAATTCGCACTAGGTACCAGTTACTTCCCTGGAGGAAATGCCATTATTAATGAGCGTGGAGGGGAAATTGTAGATCTACCTAATGGATCTAGAGTCTACCCACACGATAAGAGCGTTCAAATGGCAAAAAATGAAGGGAATAAGGTTGTAGTAAACTTAAATATTCAAGGAAATGTTTTAAGTAATAAACAATATTTCGATGAGACGATAAGTTATTTAGTAAGAAATCTAGAGTTACAATTATCCAACATGTAAAAATGGAGGGGTTGCTATTTTTAGCAGCTCCTTTTAGTTTTTTAGTATATAATAAGAGTAGCTTGTTTACACATTGACCTGGGAGAAATTCCAGTGCCGCCTTTTACTAGGTGGCTTTTTTTACGTCTAAAAACATTGGATATCGATTCTATATATCATTTCTCATTGAAATTCACATGAAATTAGGAGTCGTTTTATAAAAATAGGGGTAACATAGCCTAAACAATTAGAACGCCTAAAAACACCCTTAAAACGCAAATAAAAGGGTGTTATTTTAGATTCTGTTCAATTTTCCGTATTACATGACCCATATTACTATTTATTTGCCTGCCACTAAACCTCAGTACTTTCCAGCCGTTTTTCTTTAAATAAGAATTCTTTTTCGCATCATGTGCCTTTTGTGCAGCTGAAGAGTGAAAAGCTTTACCATCACACTCTATTGCCAGTCGGTATTGTGGTAAGGCAATATCAATACGGTACTTTCCACATGGCACTTGAGTTTCTACATAATACCCTCGTGTAGTTAATGCTCCATATAACCTCGTTTCTATAGGGCTTTCACATTTCAAACGATGATTAGTAACCTCTGGCACCGTAACAAATTCCGGATTTCTAAGATGATCCAGCAAGTAGTACAGGGGAATTAAAACAAAAACCAATACAAAAACTATAGGACCGAATGAGTCCATAAAAAATCACCTCTAAACTATAATTGTCAAATTAGAGATGATTCATAATAGATTAATTTATGTTTCCCTGGACAGAAATCCCAAAAGGAAATTCCAAGAGGAAATCCCAAAGGGAAAAGAAAAACGTTTCCTTTTGGCCGTTTCCTTGGAAGGAAATAAAAAAGAACGGCTAAACCGTTCCGGTGTAAGGTTTTATTAAACTTGGAGAAAGCGAACTAATTGCTCTTTTTCAACCTCAAATTATTCAAAAATAAGTGAACTTAACTTAGCTGTTTTCACTACCCCATACAGGCCGTTTTTACCCTTAGATATAGGTGATATGAATACCCCATTTGTCTATGTGTGACTTGAATTACTAATTTTTACTGTATGGGTTACATATCGAAAAAGTCATTAGAGTTTACTGTAGGATCTATTTCTCTTAGTGCTTTAAGTATCTTCTTAATCGTCCTGGTCGTTGGAGCTCGATCAGAATCACCTGCAGCTAAATCATTAATCGTATTTCGATTTACTCCTGATTTATTTGCTAACCACGTTTGGGATATTCCTCGCTGATCTAACCACTTACCCAGTTTACTTCTCTTTTTACCTAGTCCGAACATGTTTAACCTCTCCCTTTACTATTCAACTGGTACAAGTCATGTCCAAAAAGACTAAAAAAAATACCAAATTTGAATAAAAAATTAGTCAACATGGACAAGCGGTGCTACATACACTTATATCAACTAGCAAGTGCAGTAAGAAACAACCCAGATAATTATCATCTATACGAATCCTAATGAGGTAGCTGATCTACTTACTAAACATTATTTACTTCAGTATACCTAGTGCACTAGTACAAGAAGAAAGCTAGTAGGAACGCGAAAAAGAAAATCTGTTAAGAACGAGGGAGAGAAAGGAGTGAGTGATAGAGGGGGGAGGGCGAGGGGGGCGGTCGCGTTTTCAGAAAATTCAACAGGGAGTGAACAACATGAAAAAATTCCTCTATAGGT
>NZ_JAGGKM010000015.1 GCF_017873715.1 Cytobacillus luteolus | reverse complement strand
GTCGAGGAAGTGAGTGAGCGAGAACCGGAGTGTACAGCGTACATGAGGATCGGAGCGAGGGAAACTGACGAAGGATTCTGAAGCTTATCGGAAGCTGACCGCTGAACACGGAAGTTAAGCTCTTCAGCGCCGATGGTAGTTGGGGGTTTCCCCCTGTGAGAGTAGGACGTTGCCAAGCAAAGCGAGAGAACCAGCCCTGTGCTGGTTCTTTTTTTGTGTTTTTTTTGAAAAGGACTAACTGAGAGGTTTTTTGTTAAGTTAACCGATAAGTAATGTTTGATGACCGATAGGTAGTGCGGTTGCAATTAATAGGTGTTGTTGTAATCTCTACACTTATTCAGACAGGCTGATCGATAATTTAGCAAACGAGTCCGAATCCAGAGATTATTCCGACAGGTCGAGCAAGCACATAGGCAAACGAGTCCGAATCCAAAGGTTATTCAGACAGGTTGATCGAGCCTGTTACAAAACAAGTCGGAATCCAGAGTTTCATGCAAAATATTAATAATCAATCTAAGCTAGTCCAACAATGTGGCAGTACATTGAAAATATTTTTTAAAAAATCTGAAACTTCCCCCCTAGTATCTTCGTCTAATATAGAGGTAAATCATATAGAACGGATCTTAACTAAAAGAAAAGGTGTGATGGATTTTGAAGACAGTTTCTATATCATGATAACGATACTGGTAGTATTTTTTACTACAGGCTGCACACCTACATATGATGAGAAGAAAGGCTACAAGGAAGCAAGCATTAACCCATTATTTCCTGTACCAGAGAATGCTGTACAATCAGAGTTGGAATATGGTAATCCAATTATAAAGGATGGGGTAAAGTATACTATTAAAAATATTGGTGGAGAACAAGGATTGTATCCACCTGAGGATTACTTAGCTGAAATCGAAAACTGGGGTTGGTATGAATTAGAAGATGAACAGATGGGTTCCATGCATGTGTTCAATAAAGATGGAACGGTAATGTGGCTGGACATAAATCAAGATTTTTTAGGACTCTATGAATTAGAGCGAAACATCTATTCAAAAAAGTAAGTAAGGAACCGGGATGAATTCGGTTCCTTTTTTTAATTATTTTTTATCTGCTCGTTTAAAAAGAGGTAAAGTAGATAGGGTACCTTTTCAGCAGAAACTGTTAAAAATTGATTAATAAATGGATAATCATTACTAGAGTAGGAATGGAGCAGTTCGCTCCACCATTCAGTCTCATATCTAGATATCATACTTAGATTGTAGAGAAGTAAATAGTGTACCATAATTTCCGGAAAGTTAACTAAGTCATCACGGTTTGTTGATACGTAATAAGAATCCTCATAAAGATGATAGTATAAAGGAGAAGAATTATTAGGATTGATTTGCTTATTTTCTACGATTTTAAAAGGTAAGGAATGCTTCGCATTTATATCTTCCTCAAATGCCTCAAGTTGAAAAGGTAATGACTCATTGATAAAATCATGAAACCTGCGAGAAGTCATGTGGTAATTATCAAGTAGACTGTTAGGAAATCCTAGTACATCTTCTTGTAACTTCTCTATTTTACAAAAGTATTCTACCTGGTAGTGGAGTTTAAAGAGATTGGACAGTTCTGGAATCCTCTTTAATAATTGGTTCATTGAGTACTTTTCTCCATCTAACTGTTTCACATGAAACATTTTTTCAGAAAAATGAGTAAACAGTCCATTCTTTTGTATTTTCACTTCATCCTGGGAAAACTCATAGCTTTGTTTCTTTCTTTTTCTCGTTGATACGCCGTGAGCTAAAACTGATGTAGATTCAGGATATTGTGGGTCTACTGTTAATAAGCAGGCTTTAAGTAATTGAACCATTCCATAAAATAATAGCACTGGCTTAATGGCTAGTGGAGCACTGGTTGCTAGTTGATAGTAATTTTGACCATGTTCTAGGTAATAGATAAATGGATAACAGTTATCATAGCTTTTTTTATCTGCATCCTCAAAGTTTTGTTTTTTATAACAGCGCAACAATAAGTTTTGAATGGTAGTTGCTGAATGGAAGGCAGAGAAAGAGTTCCAAATTTGATTTTGATCCTTCAATTATAAGACCTCCATATTCTTTAGAGGTTATTACACCGTTTTTAAATAGTCTATACTGTAGGATTACACATGAGATTCGTTTTTATTATAAGATAAGTATCAAATAATGTTTTTTGAATAGTCGAACTTATCGTATCTTTCTTGACAGTCAAGAGCCGAGTTGATAATCTACTAATAATATTTTTTTCGAACTAAAGGGGGATTTTGAAGTGTGGGAAACAAAGTTTGCTAAAGAAGGTCTTACGTTTGATGATGTATTATTAGTGCCAGCAAAATCGGAAGTATTGCCACGTGATGTGAACACTAGTGTTGCTTTAACAGAGAGTTTAAAGCTAAATATCCCAATTATTAGTGCGGGAATGGATACTGTTACGGAAGCTGAAATGGCTATTTCGATTGCTCGTCAAGGTGGTCTAGGTATCATTCATAAAAATATGTCTATTGAACAACAGGCTGAACAGGTAGATAAGGTAAAACGTTCTGAAAGTGGTGTTATCACAGATCCTTTTTTCTTAACTCCTGAACATCAAGTGTTTGATGCAGAGCATTTAATGGGCAAATACCGAATCTCTGGTGTACCTATTGTAAATAACGCAGATGAGCAAAAGCTTGTTGGAATTTTAACAAACCGTGATTTAAGGTTTATTCAAGATTATTCAATCCTAATTTCAGACGTAATGACTAAAGAAAATCTTGTAACGGCACCAGTTGGAACCACACTAGACCAAGCAGAAAAAATACTACAAAGATATAAAATTGAAAAGCTCCCTTTAATCGATGAGAACGGTGTATTAAAAGGTTTAATTACCATTAAGGATATTGAGAAAGTAATTGAATTCCCACATTCAGCTAAAGATCAACATGGTCGATTATTAGTAGGTGCTGCCGTAGGAGTAACTGCTGATACCCTCCTTCGTGTTGAAAAACTAGTAAAGGCACATGCTGATGTTATTGTTGTGGATACTGCACATGGACATTCTGCAGGTGTATTAAAAACAGTTCGTGAAATAAGAGAAGCTTATCCTAGTCTAAATATTATTGCAGGTAATGTTGCAACTGCTGAAGCAACAAGAGATTTAATAGAAGCAGGTGCTAATGTTGTTAAGGTCGGTATTGGGCCAGGTTCTATTTGTACCACTCGTGTAGTTGCAGGTGTGGGAGTTCCTCAAATAACAGCAGTCTATGACTGTGCAACAGAAGCAAGAAAGCATGGAGTATCTATTATTGCTGATGGCGGAATCAAATATTCTGGAGATATCGTCAAGGCATTAGCTGCTGGAGGGCATGCTGTTATGCTAGGAAGTATGTTAGCGGGAGTATCAGAGAGTCCTGGAGAAACAGAAATCTTCCAAGGTCGTCGTTTCAAAGTATATCGTGGAATGGGATCTGTGGGTGCAATGGAAAAAGGAAGTAAGGATCGCTACTTCCAAGAAGAGAATAAAAAGTTTGTTCCAGAAGGTATTGAAGGACGTCTGCCTTATAAAGGACCACTTTCTGATACAATCTATCAATTAGTTGGTGGGTTACGTTCAGGTATGGGATATTGTGGAACAAAAGATCTACAGGAACTTCGCGAAGAAGCTCAATTTATACGCATGACTGGTGCGGGTTTAAGGGAAAGTCATCCACATGATGTACAAATTACAAAGGAAGCACCAAACTACTCTTTATCCTAGTCTAAATGGTTTATTTTTCTTATTGAAAGACAGAGTGTTATACTCTGTCTATTTTTTTTTAGGTAATTATGATAAAATGACTGAGGTTATTATATTAAAATTAATAGCAATTGGAGGTAAACAATGAGAATTAAAAATCAAAGTAAGCTGATTGTTAGTATTCTTACGATCTTCTTACTATCTATTTATATGAATCCTACAAATATCGTATCAGCTGAAACTGACTCTTTAGGTATAGAAGCAGAAGGAGCTATTTTAATAGAAGCATCAACAGGTAAGATTTTATATGAAAAGAATGCAGATAAAGTTTTAGGTATTGCTAGTATGTCAAAAATGATGACAGAATACCTATTATTAGAAGCATTGGAAGATGGGACAGTAACACCTGATCAACAATACAATGTAAGTGATTATGTTTATCGAATCTCTCAAAATAGAAGTTTATCGAATGTTCCATTAAGACAAGATGGCACATATAGTGTTCAAGAATTGTATGAATCAATGGCGATTTATTCTGCGAATGGTTCAACCATTGCAATTGCTGAAATTATTGCAGGGTCAGAAACAAACTTTGTAAAAATGATGAATGATAAAGCAGCAGAATTAGGGTTAGAAGACTATAAATTTTATAATTCTACCGGGTTAAATAATTCAGACCTTCTTGGATTACATCCTGAAGGAACAGGTGAAACTGACGAAAATGTTATGTCAGCAAGAGCAACTGCTAAATTAGCTTATCATTTATTAAAAGATTTCCCGCAATTAATTGAAACAGCTAGTATACCAAGAAAAACTTTTAGAGAAGGCACAGATGATGCAATTGAGATGCCAAACTGGAACTGGATGTTACCAGGGTTAGTTTTTCAGCACCAAGATGTAGACGGAATTAAAACAGGATCAACTAGTTTTGCTGGATATTGCTTTACAGGAACAGCAGAACGAGACGGCGTACGTTATATTACAGTTGTAATGAATACAGCAAGTCAAAAAGCACGTTTTGATGAAACAAGAAAGATGCTAGATTATGCTTTCAGTAACTATTCAATTGAACAAATTTTCCCTGAAGGGTATCAAATTGAAGACCAGTCTGTATTACCTGTAACAAAGGGTAAGGAAAAAGAAGTTAAAGTTGAATCAAATGCACCTATTAATGTTGTATTAAAACGTGGAGAATCAGAAAAGGAATTATACAAGGCAGAGTATGTTTTTGACCAAGAAGTTTTATCTGAAGATGCAGGTCTAGTTGCACCAGTAGAAAAAGGTATGAAGGTCGGTCAATTAGTTGTTACGTATAGCGGAACAAGTAATTATGGATTTATTACTCCTGAAGGAGAACATTCACTAAAGGCAGACCTTATTACAACTGGTGATGTCGAGAAGGCAAATTGGTTCTCATTAATGATGAGGGGCATTGGTGGATTCTTTTCAGATGTATGGTCTAGTGTTGCTAATGCAGTAAAAGGTATATTTTAAAACAAAGGCTCTTGCTATTAAGCAGGAGCTTTTTTTCTTATTTATTTTTCTTTAGATACAAAAGGATTTTAATAGGATTTTTTATAAAAGTGATGTAAAATAATGGTCAGGTGCTTTTTCAAGTAGAGTGAATGATAGAGCTCTTTTGAAAGAAAGCTAATCATATCTATACTTAACTTTACCATGTCATTATTAATGTAAGAGATTCCATACATTAAGTGGCAAATCATTAGTACATAGAGGAGGATATATCTAGATGAACAATACAGGTACAGATCGTGTAAAACGTGGTATGGCAGAAATGCAAAAGGGCGGCGTAATTATGGACGTTGTCAATGCTGAGCAAGCGAGAATTGCTGAAGAAGCTGGTGCTGTTGCTGTTATGGCACTAGAGCGTGTTCCGGCTGATATTCGAGCAGCGGGTGGAGTATCTCGTATGGCAGACCCAACAATTGTTGAAGAAGTAATGAAAGCGGTAACGATTCCTGTTATGGCAAAAGCTCGTATCGGACATATCGTTGAGGCTCGTATATTAGAGGCAATGGGTGTAGACTACATTGACGAAAGTGAAGTGTTAACACCTGCCGATGAGGAGTATCATTTATTCAAACGTGATTACACAGTACCATTCGTTTGTGGTTGCCGTGATTTAGGAGAAGCAACTCGTCGTATTGCTGAAGGAGCTTCAATGCTACGTACGAAAGGTGAGCCAGGTACAGGGAACATTGTAGAGGCTGTTCGCCATATGCGTAAAGTTAATGCTCAGATTAAAAAGGTTGCTGGTATGAGTGAAGATGAATTAATGACTGAGGCAAAAAACCTAGGTGCTCCATTTGAATTATTACTTCAAATTAAGCGTGAAGGTCGTCTTCCTGTAGTTAACTTTGCAGCGGGTGGAGTTGCAACTCCAGCAGACGCAGCACTTATGATGCAACTTGGAGCTGACGGTGTATTTGTTGGTTCAGGTATTTTTAAATCAGACAATCCTGCAAAATTTGCTCGTGCGATTGTAGAAGCAACTACGCACTATCAAGATTATGAGTTAATCGCTAAACTTTCAAAAGGTTTAGGTTCAGCAATGAAAGGTATCGAAATTTCATCACTATTACCAGATCAACGTATGCAAGAGCGCGGCTGGTAAAAATAAAGGAGCATTAGTATGGTTAAGATTGGCGTTTTAGGTCTTCAAGGTGCAGTACGAGAGCATGTAAGATCAATTGAAGCATCTAATGCAGAAGCCGTTGTTGTAAAAAAAATAGAGCAATTGGATGAACTAGATGGTTTAATTATTCCAGGTGGCGAAAGTACAACAATGCGCCGTTTGATTGATAAATACGATTTTATGGATCCACTTCGTGAGTTTGCTGCATCAGGAAAACCAATGTTCGGCACATGTGCAGGACTCATTTTGCTGGCAAAAAATATCGTAGGTTATGACCAACCACATCTTGGTCTAATGGACATAACCGTTGAGCGAAATTCATTTGGTCGTCAACGTGAAAGCTTCGAAGCTGAACTTATGATACCAAATGTTGCTGACGATTTTGTAGGTGTATTTATTCGTGCACCACATATTGTACAGGCAGGAGAAAATGTTGAGGTTTTATCTAAGCATAATGACCGAATTGTTGCTGCAAGAGAAGGGCAATACCTAGGCTGTTCATTCCATCCTGAATTAACGGATGATCATCGGTTAACACAATACTTTGTGAAGATGGTTGAAGAAGCTAAGGAAAAAAATCTTGTATAAACCTATTGCATCTTGCAAAAACTTATAGTAAATTATGTATTACTATAAATAAATTGGATTAAATCTATGACAGGAACTAGTAACATGCATACTTTCTCTAGAGAGTCGGTGGTTGGTGTGAACCGATGTAAGGTGCTTGTGAATCCATCCTTGAGTAAAATACTGAAAGCTTTTGTTAGTAAGTATTTTCGGTTAAGAGCCGTTATTTCTTTATCAAGAGGGAGATATTTTATATCTTCAACTAGGGTGGCAACGCGGGTTAACTCTCGTCCCTTTTTTAGGGACGGGAGTTTTTTGTTTTGTCATAGATTTAGTAGGAGGAAAAGAGAATGCTTGATATTAAATTGTTAAGAGCCAATTTTGAAGAGGTAAAACAAAAGCTTCAGCACCGAGGAGAAGACTTAACAGACTTAGGAAAGTTTGAAGAGTTAGATGCGAAACGCAGAGAATTAATTTTAAAAACAGAAGAGTTAAAAAGTAAACGTAATGAAGTATCTGCTCAAGTTGCTGTATTAAAACGTGAAAAGCAAGATGCAGATCACCTAATCACTGAGATGCGAGAAGTTGGCGATCAAATTAAGGTACTTGATGATGAGCTTCGTCCATTAGAAGAGGAGCTTGAACTGTTACTATTATCAATTCCTAACATTCCTCATGAGAGTGTTCCAGTTGGAGAAACGGAAGATGATAATGTTGAGGCTCGTAAGTGGGGAGAGTTACCTGAGTTTTCATTTGAACCAAAACCGCATTGGGAAATCGCAGATGAACTTGGAATCCTAGATTTTGAACGAGCAGGCAAGGTTACTGGAAGTCGCTTTGTTTTTTATAAAGGTCTAGGTGCTAGACTTGAACGTGCATTGATGAACTTTATGTTAGATCTTCACGTTGAGGAACATGGCTACGAAGAAATCCTGCCTCCATACATGGTGAATCGTGCTAGTATGACTGGAACAGGTCAGCTTCCTAAGTTTGAAGAAGATGCTTTTTTAATTGAGAGTGAAGACTACTTCTTAATTCCAACAGCAGAAGTACCTGTTACAAACTTTCACCGTGATGAAATTCTAGCTGGAGAAGACCTTCCATACAATTATGCCGCATATAGTGCATGCTTTAGATCTGAAGCGGGATCTGCAGGTCGTGATACAAGAGGGTTAATTCGTCAGCACCAGTTCAATAAAGTAGAACTTGTTAAATTTGTAAAACCAGAGGATTCTTACGAAGAGTTAGAGAAACTAACTGGTAATGCAGAAAAGGTGCTACAATTGCTCGGACTTCCATACCGAGTGTTAAGTATGTGTACAGCTGATTTAGGATTTACAGCAGCGAAGAAATACGACATAGAAGTTTGGATCCCAAGCTATGGAACGTATCGAGAAATTTCTTCTTGTAGTAACTTTGAAGCATTCCAAGCACGTCGTGCAAATATTCGTTTCCGTCGTGATCCGAAGGCTAAACCAGAGCATGTTCATACGTTAAATGGATCTGGTCTTGCGATTGGACGTACAGTGTCTGCTATATTAGAAAATTATCAACAGGCAGATGGTAGTGTCATTATTCCAGAAGTACTTCGTCCATATATGGGAAATCGTGAAGTTATTGGCCGTAAGTAGGATTGATAAGGAGGAGTAATTCTCCTCCTTCAATTCAGCAAAAAAACTTCTTTAAAATTGTTGACATGCTTTTATAGGATATGATATATTAATTCTTGTCGAAACGGAGGAATACCCAAGTCCGGCTGAAGGGATCGGTCTTGAAAACCGACAGGGGTGTTAAAGCCCGCGGGGGTTCGAATCCCTCTTCCTCCGCCATTTTAAAATTCGATAATTTTCTAAAAGCGCATATTTTGGAGATTAGAAATTCGTTACGCATATGTAACGAATTTTTTTGCGTATTTATGACTTAATATTAAAAATATTTATATTAATAAAAAAGCCATCCGATTGGATGGCTTTTATCTTTTTACTAATAAAGAATGTTGATTTAAGGCATTTGAGATTTTTTCAATAATCGGCTCAATTGATGCTTCTTGTTCAATTAAATCATATTCATTTATATTAATTCGAAGAACAGGACAGGCAGTAAAGCTATTAATCCATTTTTCATATCTTTCATGCATTTCTTCCCAATATTCTACAGGAGTTTGCTGCTCCATTGGTCGTCCACGCTCTTTTATACGAGATAATATATCATCAAGACTACCTTCTAAGTAGACAAGTAAATCTGGATGCGGGAAATAAGGAGTCATCACCATTGCTTCAAAAAGGTTAGTATATGTTTCATAATCAATTGGTGTCATTGTTCCTTTTTCATAATGCATTCTAGCAAAAATGCCTGTATCTTCATAAATAGAGCGGTCTTGAATAAACCCACCACCATATTCAAAAATCTTTTTCTGCTCCTTAAAGCGTTCAGCTAGAAAATAAATTTGAAGGTGGAAGCTCCATCTTTTAAAGTCAGCGTAGAATGGATCTAGGTAAGGATTTGTATCTACCTTTTCAAAAGAAGTGCGGAATCCTAAGGAATTTGCCAAGGCCTTTGTAATGGTAGATTTTCCAACTCCAACAGTACCCGCAATTGTAATAACCGAGTTTGCTGGTATATTGTATTTACTTCGCAAATTCATTTTGTTCGACTCCTTTTGCAATTGTTTTGTCTATTTTAGTTAAGATATAGTCTAAATCTAGCTTGTTTTGTACGAAATCTAATTCATCCCCATTAATTCGAATAACAGGAATATGTGGATAGGTACGCTCGAACTCCCTCATAGTTTGTTCATAGTCAGCTGAAAGTTGCAGTAAATAAGCAGGATCAATGTTTTTTTCAATATCACGTCCGCGCATCTGAATCCGCTTAAGTAATGTATCGAGGCTGGCATTTAAATAAACGATTATGTTTGGTACAGGCATATCCTGAGTTAGGATTTGATAGATTTGAAGGTATTTACTAAATTGAGGAGCTTTTAAAGTTCTCTCTGCAAAGATTATATTTTTAATGATATGGTAATCACTTACTACAGCTTGTTGCTTTTGTAAAAATAAATGATTAATGTCCTCAAGCTGTTTATATCGATTACATAAAAAGAACATTTCTGTCTGAAAGCTCCACTCATCTATATTTTCATAAAACTTCCCAAGAAACGGATTTTCATCGACAATTTCTTTTAATAGAGCATACTGGAAGTGTTCTGATATGGATTTAGCGAGTGAGGTTTTACCAACACCGATAGGACCTTCTACAGTAATAAAAGGTGTGTGGCTCATCTCATTTCCCCCTTTAATTGACCAAAAAAATCTGCCGAAAATTATCTTAATTTGTAAATAAAGTGACAAAACTTATTTTATCACAGACCTAAGTCCTGTGGGGGCATTAAATTTCAAAAAAAATAAAGGACCCAATAAATGGTCCTTTAGTGCTTATCTTTTTACAACATTAAAATTTTCAGTGATCAATAACCAATTTTGTGGGAAAGGAAGACCTAGTTTCCAATAACTTATTCCTCTTAAATTTAATTCCTTAATTAAATCAAATTTAGCCTGAATGGATCTAGCATCCTCGAACCAAACCTCATGCTCCTTACCTTCAGCATCAACATAATTAAAATGAGGTGCTTGTGCTTTTTGATCATACTGGATAGGGACGTTATATTGTTTTGCTAATTCGATAGCACGCTGTGGACTCACGGCCTTTGCATACTCCCCGCCTTCAACAAATGGAAGGGTCCAGTCATATCCATACAAGTTTTGGCCCATCATAATTTTATTTGAAGGCATTTCAGATAAGGCGTATTCTAATACTTCTCTTACAGGACCAATTGGTGATACAGCCATTGCAGGACCACCGCTATAGCCCCACTCATATGTCATAATAACAACAAAGTCAGCAATTTCCCCATGAGCTCGGTAATCATGTGCTTCATACCAACGTCCTTTTTGATCTGCACTTGTTTTAGGTGCTAGTGCCGTAGACATTAACCAACCCTGTGCACTAAACCGTTGTTTTGCCTTACGTAAAAAAGTATTATAGGCTTCACGATCCTCTGGTCGTAAATATTCCATATCAAAATGAATATCCCTGAAACCATATTGCTGTGCTTTTTGAACAATGGTATCTAATAATTTATCTTGTACAGCTTGGTCTGTTAAAACAATTCTACCTAATTCATCACTGAACTGGCCTTCCTCTAAATTCGTTACAACCATCATTAAGGTCACATTATTTTGTCCGGCAATCTCAGGAAAATTATTTAGAAGGGGTTCCTTTAGTGAACCGTCACGTTGGATTTGGAAGCTGAAAGGTGCTAGGTATGTTAGGTATGGGGCTGCTTCTCGTGCTGCTTGTTCTAATGCTGGTGTTACTGTTCCACCGAGAGGTTCAACGTAGGCATTGGTTTCAACATTTCGCTTTGGAAGTTCAGGGATGTAGAGTCTAGTGCCTACCTGTAAAGGAAGGTTTGTAGGAATTTGATTAACTTGAGCGAGTTGCTGATAGCTAATTCCAAAGCGTTGTCCAATTGACCAAAGGGTATCTCCAGGTTGTACCCAATAAAATCTACCGATGATCGGAATTACAATTGCCTGACCTACAGCTAGTGTTGATGGATCTGGTATCTCATTTGCTTCTACTATATCCTCCACAGTTGTATTATAAGCAGAAGCAATACCACTCAAGTTTTGTCCTGGTTGAACTACATGAATCTGCATATGAATCATTCCCTTCATTAAGTTACTTTTACCTCTATAAACTTATGTGAAGGGGAAGGAAAAATGAACAGTTTTATTCGTCTGATAAAGATTCAGTCATATCTTTTGTCGAGAAAAGGTGTGCCTTTAATACATTTTTCATCATTAACAAAGCATATTCATTATCACGTGAATCATTTGAAGTAATACAATCACTTGGGATAATAAGCTTGTAGCCTCTCATATAGGCATCATTAGCAGTAAAAAGTACGCAAATGTTCCCGGCAATACCAGTAAGAACTAATGTATCAATGTCAAGCTCGCGCAATAATGTCTCTAAGGATGTATTATAAAATGCAGAGTGCTTCGGCTTGATAAGAAAGTAGTCATCTTCTTGTGGAGCCAGCTTTTTTAGAATAGGCTCGCTTTGTTTATTTAAACAGTGATCAAGTAAACGTGGAAGGTTAGCTTGCCAGAGATTATAGTGGTCATTTATGTATATAACAGGTAGATTTTGTTGCTTAAATTGTTGCTTTAGCTTTAAAATAGAGTCGCTCATAGGTAATGCTTTCTCTGCTAAGGCTTTCCCATACTCAAACTTAAAATCATTAATCATGTCAATAATAAGTAAAGCAACACGTTGATCTTCATAAAAGGGGTACTTAAACATAACTATCACTCCTTTGCTCTGAATTGTTTAAATGAGTTGTTATTAGTATTTACTTTTTATAAAAAAAAGAATGAAAGAAAAACAAAGCAAGGAGTTATTAGGATGTACAATGATGATTATTTTATGAGGTTGGCTATCATAGAGGCAAAAAAAGCTGAAATGATTAACGAGGTGCCGATTGGTGCAATAATTGTTAAGGATAATGAAGTGATTGCTTCAGCGCATAATTTACGGGAAACTGAACAACGATCGATTGCACACGCAGAATTACTTGCAATAGATCAGGCTTGCAAGGTGGTTGGTTCATGGAGACTTGAAGAAGCAACATTATATGTTACACTTGAACCTTGTGCTATGTGTGCCGGTGCTATTGTATTATCTCGCGTAAAAAGAGTAGTCTATGGAGCAAAAGATCCTAAAGGTGGATGTGCTGGTACATTGATGGATTTACTGCAGGAAGAGCGCTTCAATCACCAGTCGGAAGTTGTGCAAGGTGTCCTTGAAGAGGAATGTGGTTTATTGCTAAGCGATTTTTTTAAACGTTTGAGGTTACAGAAAAAAGAAAAAAAGCAGCTTAATTTGGAACCATAGGTTACGCTATCAGGACTAATTTCAAGAATTTTACAGTCTATATTCATTGCAATTTTATATGAAAGCAGATATACTTGTACTTACGTCGGGTAAATAAACACGATGTGGTATCAATTTTGCCGTGCTAAGCGGGGAGGTAGCGGTGCCCTGTACTCGCAATCCGCTCTAGCGAGGCCGAATCCCTTTCTCGAGGGTAGTCCACTGTAGGGTCTGCCCCAAGTAAGTGGTGTTGACGTTCGGGTCTTACGCAATGAGAACCCACGAACCCTGTCAGGTCCGGAAGGAAGCAGCAGTAAGTGGATCATCTCATGTGCCGTAGGGTTGCCTGGACCGAGCTAACTGCTTGGGTAACGCTTATGGTGGCTATTCGACAGAAGGTGCACGGTAAAATTGATACCATATGACGACTTAAGAAAACTCATCCTTCTGGATGGGTTTTCTTTGTATTTGAAGGAAAAACATCTTTCGTTTTGAAATTATTCTTTATAATACTGTATAATAAAGAAATGAAATAAAAGAGGAGGGCATTCGTACGTGGCATATCAAGCATTATATCGTGTCTATAGACCAAAAACATTTCAAGATGTTGTAGGACAAGAACATATTACGAAAACACTGCAAAATGCCCTTCTACAGGAAAAATTTTCACACGCCTATCTATTTTCTGGCCCCAGAGGTACAGGGAAGACAAGTGCTGCGAAAATCTTTTCAAAAGCAGTAAACTGTGAAAGAGCACCAATATCTGAACCATGTAATGAGTGTGACTCATGTAGAGGTATTTCAGATGGATCTATTTCAGACGTGATTGAGATAGATGCTGCATCTAATAATGGTGTTGACGAAATCCGGGATATTCGGGATAAAGTAAAGTATGCACCAAGTGCAGTTAAGTACAAGGTCTATATTGTTGATGAAGTACATATGCTATCGATTGGTGCTTTTAATGCTTTACTAAAGACACTAGAAGAACCACCAAAACATGTTATCTTTATTTTGGCAACGACTGAGCCACATAAGATTCCTCTGACAATCATTTCAAGGTGTCAGCGCTTTGATTTTAGACGTATTAATGCTCAGGCTATTGTACAAAGAATGAAGGTTATAATTGATAACCAAGAAATTGAAGTAGAAGAGCAAGCATTGCATGTTATTGCACGGGCGGCCGAAGGTGGAATGCGAGATGCTCTTAGCCTTTTGGATCAAGCCATTTCTTATAGTGACGATGTAGTTCAATTCGAAGATGTTTTATCTATTACAGGCTCAGTATCACAAACATTCCTAACGAATTTAGTAGAAGCTATTGATCAAAAAAATGTTCAAGTTGCATTAAAAACGTTAGATGAACTGATGAACCATGGTAAAGATCCGATGAGATTTATAGAAGATTTAATTTTCTATTATCGAGACATGCTACTTTATCAAACAGCACCAAATTTAGAAGAGACACTTGAACGTGTTATGGTTGATGACCATTTTACTGCTCTTGCTGAAAGAATACATAAAGGTTCAATCTATGAAATAATAGATATACTAAATAAATGTCAGCAGGAAATGAAGTGGACAAATCACCCTCGAATATTCTTAGAGGTTGCTATCGTAAAGTTATGTCAACAAGATGGGCCGCAAGTGGTGCAAACAGTACCACAAATTGATACACTAATGAATAGAATAAATCAACTAGAAAATGAACTTCAACAACTCAAGGAAAAAGGAATTGCAGTTTCAAATGACGGAGTTGCTCAACCTGAACGAAAGCCGCAGAAATCAGCAGCAAGAAGCGGGTATAAAACACCTACTGGTAGGCTGATCGAGATACTTAAACAAGCTACTCGTCCCGACCTAGAATTACTAAAGTCCAGATGGGGAGCAATGCTTGAACAATTAAGACAACAAAATAAAGTTTCACATGCAGCATTACTGATAGATAGTGAACCAGTTGCAGCATCAAATACAGCTTTCGTTTTAAAATTTAAGTATGAAATTCATTGTAAAATGGTCGCTGAAAACAATAATAATGTTCGCGATAACTTAGAAAACATCCTACTTGAGTTAACGAATAAGCGATTTGAAATGGTTGCAGTCCCTGATGATGAATGGGGTAAAATAAGAGAAGAGTTTTTACGTGGGCAACGTAGTGAAGAGACTAGCGATATGGAAGAAGAAGAAGATCCACTAATCGCAGAAGCTAAGAAAATTGTAGGTACGGAGCTCATTGAAATACAAGAATAAACAACACATATTAAAGGAGGCACATACACATGATGCGTGGTGGCGGAATGGGTAATATGCAAAAAATGATGAAACAAATGCAAAAAATGCAAAAGGATATGGCAAAAGCTCAAGAAGAGCTAGCAGTAAAAACAATTGAAGGTACAGCTGGTGGCGGCATGGTAACTGTTGTTGTTAACGGACAAAAAGAAGTTATAGATGTAAATATTAAGCCAGAGGTAGTAGATCCAGATGATATCGATATGCTACAAGATTTAGTTTTAGCTGCAACAAACGATGCATTAAAGAAAATGGAAGATCTAACAAATGACACTATGGGGCAATTTACAAAAGGTATGAATTTACCTGGGTTTTAATTGAATATATAGCTCCTTCGGTCGAATTTAGGAGGAATAGAGAAAGATATGCATTATCCTGAACCGATATCAAAGCTAATTGATAGCTTTATGAAATTGCCAGGAATAGGCCCTAAAACAGCCGTTCGCCTGGCTTTTTTTGTATTAAGTATGAAAGAAGATGTTGTTCTAGATTTCGCAAAAGCCTTGGTTAATGCGAAAAGAAATTTAACATACTGTACTCAGTGTGGTCATATAACTGATCAGGACCCTTGTTATATATGTGATGATGAGCGCCGTAATAAAACAATTATTTGTGTTGTTCAAGATCCTAAGGATGTAATTGCTATGGAGAAAATGAAAGAATACAACGGGTTATATCATGTCCTTCATGGTGCGATTTCACCTATGGATGGAATTGGTCCAGAAGATATCAAAATACCCGATCTATTAAAAAGGCTCCAAGATGACACGGTCCAGGAAATAATATTAGCTACTAATCCCAATATAGAAGGGGAAGCTACTGCCATGTACATTTCCCGTCTTTTAAAACCAACTGGGATAAAATTGACTAGGATCGCACATGGTCTACCTGTTGGAGGAGACTTGGAATATGCAGATGAGGTTACATTATCTAAAGCAATGGAAGGTCGTAGAGAACTGTAACAACTAGTTTGGGGTGAAAAGATGTTTTTTCGAAGAAAAGGTTGGCTTCGTAATGAACACGATGAAAGACTATTAGTGCAACTTGAATCATTAAAGGAGCATTGGATGGTCCAAAAGAGTATTATTGAAAAAAGTGTTGAACCTTCAGATGAGGTCCTGTTTGAACTTAAGTTAGCAGAATCGAAATACTTCTTTTTATTACGTGAAGCAAAAACACGTCAAATCTTTATTGGTAAGAAATAAGCAGAAGATAGGGATGTTCCAACATCTCTACCTTCTGTTTTATTCTTTTAAGCATTAGTTCTTATCTTAACTACTAGTACATACAATAGTACAAGTAGTAAGTTGTATAAGGAGTGATGCTTAAAAGATGGAACCAATTGTTGTAATATCTATTCTAGGTGGTTTGATATTATTAGTCTTATTTATGGGAGCTCCAATGAGGCCAGTACGTTTTATTGGACAAGGGTTAGTTAAAATAATGATCGGAGCTTTACTATTATTCTTTTTAAATGCCTTCGGAACGACCTTAGGATTAAATATTCCGATTAACCTTGTAACCTCAACTATTTCTGGATTTTTAGGAGTACCTGGTATTGCTGCATTAGTCATTATTGATACTTTCATATTAGGTTAAAGCAAATGGAATCAGTCCATTTGCTTTTTTTATAGAAATTTATTTAAAAAGTGTTGACTCTAATGATTTCAATGTGATATATTATTAAACGTCGCTGCTGAAGCAAAGTAAACGACACAAAAAACATGTTGACAGTAAGAACTGTTACATGATATATTAGTTAAGTCGCCTAAACGCGACGAATTGATCTTTGAAAACTGAACATAACACAAGCGTCAATGTTTGTTTTAAAATTATTTTTAGCTATGAGCTAATCAACTCTATTGGAGAGTTTGATCCTGGCTCAGGACGAACGCTGGCGGCGTGCCTAATACATGCAAGTCGAGCGGTTCTTAGGAAG
>NZ_JAGGKM010000014.1 GCF_017873715.1 Cytobacillus luteolus | reverse complement strand
AACTCTCCAATAGAGTTGATTAGCTCATGCTAAAACAATTTTTAAAACAAACATTGACGCTTGTGTTGTGTTCAGTTTTCAAAGAACTTTTTAACCAATCGCTCGTAAGCGACTTAATTAATATATCATTTATCATTTCCAACGTCAACATGTTTTTTAATTTCTTTTTTCACATGTGCTTTTCACTGGAGCGACTCACTTATAATACCAAGTTACATTTCCTTCGTCAACTCATTTTAACTTGTAAATAATCCCAATACACAAAAAAGTACAAGCCATATTATAGAAGACTTGTACTTTCACATTTTATTATTCAACTAAGAAGATAAAGTATAGAACAAAGATAACGAATAGACCGTACATAATTGGATGAATTTCTTTCCCTCTTCCTTTTACAAGCATTGTGATTGGGTAGAAGATGAACCCGATTGCTATACCTGTTGCAATGCTATATGTTAGTGGCATTGCAATTATTGTAAGGAAAGCAGGAACTGCAATTTCAAAACGATCCCATTCAATTTTACCTAGAGTTGATACCATTAATACACCTACGATAATTAATGCCGGTGCTGTTACAGCTGCCGTAACTACTCCAAGTAATGGAGAGAAGAATAAAGCTAATAAGAACAAAGCAGCAGTTACAACTGAAGCAAAACCTGTTCTTCCGCCAGCAGCTACTCCTGCTGAAGATTCAATATATGAAGTAGTTGTTGATGTACCTAAGATAGAACCAACTACAGTTGCAGCTGAGTCAGCAAATAGCGCTTTACCTGCACGTGGTAATTTATTTTCTTTCATTAATCCCGCTTGATTTGCTACAGCCACTAATGTACCAGCTGTATCAAAGAAATCTACAAATAAGAAAGTTAAGATAACCACTAACATTTGAATCGTAAAGACATCACCGAAGTTTTCAAATGCTGCACCAAATGTTGGAGCAAGACTTGGGATTTCGCCTACCACTGCTTGAGGAACACCAATAAGGTTAGTCGCCATTCCAACGATAGCGGTAAGAACCATACCAATGAAGATTCCACCTGTAACACGACGTACCATTAAAATAACAGTAATCACTAGTCCAAAAATCGCTAATAATGTATCGCCTTTTGTTAAATCTCCTAAACCAATCATTGTTGCATCATTACCAACGATGATACCAGCATTTTGCAAACCAATGAATGTTATAAACAAACCGATACCAGCACCAACTGCAAATTTAAGCTCTGCTGGAATTGAGTTAATAATCTTTTCTCTAAGACCACTTATAGTTAATAGAATAAAAATAAGACCTGATACAAGTACACCTGATAAAGCTGTTTGCCAAGGTATACCCATTGTTAGTACTACTGTAAAGGCAAAGAATGCATTTAATCCCATCCCTGGTGCTAACGCGATAGGATATCTAGCGAGAATCCCCATTAACAAAGATCCAAGTGCAGCTGCTAGCGCTGTTGCCACGAATACCGCACCTTCATCCATTCTCATTTCAGCAGGTAAATCTGGTATTGCACTTAACGATAACATTGAAGGGTTAACGAATAAAATGTAAGCCATTGATAAAAACGTAGTTAAACCCGCTATTGTTTCTCTTTTATAATTTGTACCTAACTCATCAAACTGGAAATACTTCTTCATACTTCCGACTCCCCCTTACTATTGTCTTAAATAAACAAAAAACGCCCGAGAAATTCTCGAAGCGCCTGACCAAAAGGAATACAATAAAAGGGAAGAGTAATATCACTCTGCTTTCACTTTATATCCCGTAGTCAAGCAATTATGGTTGCTTGGTAGAAACTTATGGGCCATATCCCCAAGATTATACGACATATTTCAACAATATTTTATTTGTCTTCATTGTAACAACTTCTAGTTTTGATGTCAACAAAAAAACCGAACATTTTTTATAAAAATGTTCGGTTCATTCGTATTTAGGTTATATCAGTTGTTATTCCCATTCAATTGTTGCTGGTGGCTTACTTGTAATGTCATATACTACACGGTTAACATGACTAACTTCATTTACAATTCTAGTTGATATCTTTTCAAGTACATCCCAAGGAATTCTGGCCCAGTCAGACGTCATTCCATCAATTGATGTTACAGCACGCAGACCAATTGTATAATCATACGTACGCGCATCCCCCATGACACCTACACTTCGTATATCAGGTAAAACCGTGAAGTACTGCCAGATCTCACGTTCAAGACCTGCTTTTTTCACTTCTTCACGTAGGATTGCATCTGATTCACGAACGATTTCTAACTTTTCTTCAGTTACTTCACCTAGAACTCTAATTCCAAGTCCTGGCCCTGGGAACGGTTGGCGCCACACAATGTCATCAGCTATCCCTAACTCTGTTCCTAGTGCTCTTACTTCATCTTTAAATAGCGTATTTAGTGGTTCAATAAGCTGAAACTGCATATCTTCTGGAAGGCCACCAACATTATGATGGGATTTAATGGTTTGTGCTGTTGCAGTCCCACTCTCAATAATGTCTGTATAAAGTGTACCTTGAGCAAGATACTCAATACCTTCTAACTTTGTAGCTTCATCATCAAAAACATAGATGAATTCATTGCCGATAATCTTACGTTTTTGCTCTGGATCACTAACGCCTTTTAATTTAGCCATGAAACGCTCTTTCGCGTCCACCTTAATTACATTCATGTTAAAGCCTTCACTGAACGTTTTCATAACTCCTTCAGCTTCATCTTTACGAAGTAAGCCATGGTCTACGAAGATACATGTTAACTGATCTCCAATTGCCTTATGAATTAGAACAGCAACAACAGAAGAATCTACTCCTCCACTTAATGCACAAAGTACTTTCTTATCGCCGACTAAAGCTCTAATTTTTTCGATTTCAACTTCAATAAAGTTCTCCATTGACCATTCTTCTTTGCAATCACAAACTTCAAATACAAAGTTTTTAAGGAGGTCATTTCCGTACACGGAGTGCCTTACCTCTGGGTGAAATTGTACTCCGTATAAATGACGTGAAGCATCACTCATAGCAGATATTGGACAAGATGGGCTAGTTGCATCTACTGTAAAGCCATCTGGTGTTGCTACAACCAGGTCACCATGGCTCATCCACACTACCTGTTCACTTGGTAGGTTATTAAAGATCTTTGACTCATTCTCGAGTGTAATAGTCGCTTTTCCATACTCTCGGTGCTTCGCCTTTTCTACTTTCCCACCAAAATGCTTCGTCATTAACTGCATTCCGTAACAAATACCAAGTACCGGAATTCCTAAATCGAAAATTTTCTCATCACAGCTAAATGAGTTTTCATCATATACGCTATTTGGTCCACCTGAAAAGATAATCCCTTTAGGATTCATTTCTTTAATCTCTTCTGCAGTAAGAGTATGAGGGTGTAATTCGCTATATACACCAAATTCACGGATACGACGAGTAATTAATTGATTATATTGGCTACCAAAGTCTAGTACTACAATAGTTTCTTGAAATCCTTTCACTGCCATCACCCCATCAAGTATAGTAAAACACACCTTAAACTAAGTCTATCTCTACTTTTAACAACCTATCCAACACAAAAAAACTAGAATCCTCCCTATGTGTATAAAGGCAGAATTCTAGTTTTATCAAGTTGATAAAAAACTCTATTTGAATAGTCTGCCTTCATAGTCAGGTTATTTATGGTAACCCGGTAGAAACTTTCGATCCATATTATCGAGGATATACGAAGGAATATAGTAGTCTATTAAATTTGAGTTTAATTTTATCAGCCAATCCTATTTACGGTCAAGATGATGTCTTTTTAATTAAATTTTCCCACAATTCTACCGACTTAACCCATTCATCTTTTGCACTATCACTTCGATAAAGTGCTTTTTCATAACTAAGGGTAAGATTTCTCATATCATTTGTACTAAAGTACTTATCAACATAAATCGCATAGTCGCGTAATGTTTGACCTTCCTTACGCTTTAAGCCAAATTGATCGAGTTGTCTTAATAATGAATTATACGCTAAGAAATAAACTTTGTCGTTTTTACGATACTTATACATAAGTATCGCTAGGAACGGATACCATTTACCTCTTGTTTTGTATAATATGAATGCCGCAAGCAGCAAAACACTTGTGATAAATAAAACTTTCTTCCAAGAGATTTCAGAGAAGTCAATCTCAATGTTTTCAAACCAACTTTTCTCGCTTGGACTGTACCCATCACTTTGCTCCTCTTCTAACCCAAGCTCTGGTTGATCTGGTTTTTCTAGTTCAGGTGTCGTGTTGGGTGTGCTATTATTTCCTGCTGATGATAAGTCGTAAACAAACTCAGATGGGTTACTAAATCCTTTTGTCGGTTCAAATGGAATCCAGCCATAACCTGGGAAATAAACTTCTACCCATGAGTGAGCATTATTGTTTGTAACCTCATAAACTCTTAGTCCCTCGTCTGTATTTCTAACATATTCTCCATCAGAATATCCTTTTACCCAACGAGCAGGAATTCCAATAGAGCGAAGCAGAACGATCATAGAAGTGGAGAAATTATCACAATACCCCATTTTAGTTTCAAATAAGAATTGGTCTACATAATCTTGATCTTTACTGGGCACGGCAACGTTTTGCGTGTCATATATAAAGTTATTTGCCTTGAAATACGTTTCGACTGCTCTTACTTTTTCATAACGGTTTGTTTTATCTTCTGTAATTTCTACAGCTAACTCTCTCACTCGTTCAGGAAGATCTTTTGGTAACTGAGTATATCGATCTAAAAAGCCATCAGCTTTTTCTAATCCTTCACTTACTCCGATAACTTCCTTCTCTTCTCTAAGTTCTTCTACCGGGAATTGAGGATGATTGTACGTTACTGAGTATTCCTCTGCAGAAATAGATTCGTCTCCCTTTAACGTATGAATTTTTTCAGTACTAGGATTTACGCTAAAGATAATATCAGGATCCGTTTCTACTGATAAAAGTTCAAGTGGATAGATAATATGATGGTATTTAATATTTAGGTCAATATTAGCCTCTGCCAGTTCGAAACCAGTTTTTTCTTCATACCAGTTTAATACAGTGTTCTCTTGGTTAAAGGCTGTTCTTTCTGTGGAATAAGATGCTTCCCACCCTTTTCCGGTATACTCATCTTTTGTTTCAACTCTCCAGTATTGTCTTTTACTAGCTTCCGCAGTAAATACCAAAGTGTTATCACCGATAAACGGTCCACCTAACTGTGTGTCATTCGTACCATAACCAATCTTCTTGATACCCACACCTGTTCCATTTCCTTTTCCATATCCGGTCAAATAAGGAACGGGGTCAGGCCATTGTGGTGCGGCCTTCGGTGCAAAATAACCAATTGTAGTTGAGCAACCAATAAAAACAACGAGAGGAATAACCCATTTAGCAATATACTTCGAGCCCTTTTGGATACCTTCCTTATCTCTGATGCGTTCAATATACAAAATTCCCAGCATACTAAATCCAATGATTATGGTACGCACGATTGCAAACTTAGCATCATAAGGGCTAAATGTATCAAGAACCGTGATATAAATAATCGTTAGCATTAAGAACAAAAATATTCTCTTTTGAAGGATGATCCAATAGAACATCAAGTAACTCATCAGCCATAATAAAACAAAAAACAACAGAGTCCGAAAAGCTGGAGTAATCTCTAGCCAATTTGCATTTAATAAAAGGCTAACATTATACATAATTTCAGAAATAAACAATTTTACCCACTCTATATCAATGAAGAGCCCTTCATAAAAGAGCATATGAATCATAAACACCATGATAAATAGCTTAAGAGATGAAGAAACTAGTAACCTTGTACGTAAATAATTTAACAGAAAACAAACACCGATAAAGACGATGAAGATATAGACATTTTCAGTGTCTGTCACTTGGGTTAGCGGTCTTAACCACTCCCATAAAAGGAGAAATCCAAAAACGTGCACCAATAGACTTCGATCTTTTGCCATACGATCTTTAAGTAGTGTCAT
Organism: Cytobacillus luteolus; assembly: GCF_017873715.1. NCBI lineage: Bacteria > Bacillati > Bacillota > Bacilli > Caryophanales > Bacillaceae > Litchfieldia > Litchfieldia luteola. Next base: position 21,582 of record NZ_JAGGKM010000014.1, on the reverse strand, counting down.
GATCTACTCACCTCAAAAAACACTTCTGAATAATGACCCTCATACACAACCTTTGCAAACACATTTCGCTTCCTAAGTGTTTCTAAGATGCTCAGTTCTTGACTTGAAAGTTGAGAAGCCTTTTCTTTTACAATAAAAATAATCATATTTACTTTACGATGTGCTATTTTTTCAAAAGTGCGAAGCAAATCCTCTGTAAGCATGCTCGTTACAATCATAAAGGAAACATGCTGATACATTTTTTTAATTTCACTTTCTATGTTTTGAGAGAAAGGAGTTTTGCTATCATCTTGAACTTTAGCCAAATGATAAAAGATTTGTTGTTGCTGCATTTCACCGCTTCTTAGAGGATAAATTGATTTCTCCTCTCCAATCGAAATAAACGAAACTTGCGCACCTTTTCTAAGAATAGCTTTTGAAAGAGATGCAGAAAACGTTACGACAGGTTCAAAAAGCGAGGACTTTGTTCGATCCATAAAAATCACCACATCATGACTTTGTTGTTGTTCAAACTCCTTTGTCATAATGTCATTTTTACGCGCAGATGACTTCCAATCAATCCAAGAGAAACGGTCACCAGGCTTATATTCTCGAATCCCTACAGCAATTGCTGTGTCTCTTTGTAAATTAACGTTCGATGCTGTTGCTCCCTGCTCAAAACGACTTTCTAGTTGGCGATAGACCATGTCAACATAGTGAGGGTAAACTAGAAATTTATCTTTTATCGTGTAGTTAATCTCTTTTTCAATTAGGCCAAATATATCACCAGTCTTAATGCGAATGGTTGAAAAATGATGTTCTCCCCTTGGAATGGAGTCGAACACATACTGATACGTTAGTGATCTTTTAAAACCAGGATATAGAATCACTTTTGACTTTTTTGATTGTTTGCTATAAAGCAGTGTTGGAGATAATACCTCTTCAACTACTAAATACAATAAAGGAAAAGGAAACCTTCTTGTGATGGTAATCGTTCCAACTAGTTTTTCTCCAGCACTATACTCTTTTTGATTTGTGATTCTATTAACTTTCAATGTTTTTAATGGATACAGAGCAAAAAGAATAGAATATAGTCCAAATGGTAAAAAGCTATAAAATAAAAACCAGCTTACAAATCCTCCTTGAAACATCGCATACACAAATGTAAGACCAATCAAAAATAGCACCACTACCAATTTCCCGAATGTGCGTAATTTATCTTTTGTCGTTTTCATTTACCGATTCAACGACCTTTGAACTGGGACGGGTGTCCGTTCAATTATCTTTGCAACAACACTTTCAGTCGTTACACCATCAAACTTCGCTTCTGATTTTAATATCATTCGGTGTGGAAGCACAAAAGGTGCTAAAAATTGAATATCATCCGGAAGAACAAAGTCCCTACCATTTATTAATGCATAAGCCTGAGATGCTTTCATTAAAGCAATCGAACCACGAGGACTTGCTCCTAGGTAAACAGAGGAATGCGTTCTGCTTCGGTCAACAATTTCAATAATATACTTCTTTAATGACTCCTCAACGTAGACAAGTTTAACTTCTTCCTGTAATTCAATAAGTTCTTCTATTGTAATTACTGCTTCAAGTTCATTAATTGGCCTCGTTCTTTGAGCTCTATTTAGCACTTCTAATTCTTCCTGAACAGAAGGATAACCCATTCTCATTTTTAATAAGAAACGGTCCAATTGTGCTTCAGGAAGAGGATACGTTCCTTCGTACTCGATTGGATTTTGAGTAGCCATAACAAAGAATGGTCTTGGTAAAAGCCTTGTTACACCATCTACCGTTACGCTAGCTTCTTCCATACCTTCTAGTAAAGCTGCTTGTGTTTTGGGAGAAGTTCGGTTGATTTCATCTGCTAACACAATATTCCCCATGATCGGCCCCGGGCGGAACTCAAACTGCAATTCTTTTGGATTATATATAGAAATACCTGTTACATCTGACGGTAAAAGGTCTGGTGTGAATTGAATCCTTTTAAAATCTGCACTTACTGACTTAGCTAGAGCACGAACCATCATTGTTTTACCTACTCCAGGTACATCCTCAAGTAAAACATGGCCCTCTGATAATAAAGCCACTAAACTTAATGTAGCTACATCACGCTTACCGATCATCACTTTTTCAATATTTTCAATTACTCTCCCTAAAACAGGATGCATTGTATCAAGCTGTGCCATTCTAATTCCCCACTCTCTCTACGTTTTAACTATTAAAACTGTCCATCTATAACTTATTATACAATTCGGAAAAAAATCATTAAATCCTCTAAAATTTGTAAACTAAATTTAATTGTTTTGTAATTTTTAACAAATTGACACTGTGTTCCCAACATAGTTAGACGTTAACAAGCATGAGAGGGTTACATTAATTCTTCAATAATGTAAAAAAGCCAGGTAAATGGATATCATTACCTGGCGTATCTTCATTATCTTTAGCGAAAGAGATTTTTGTTACTATTGACCTTGACCTAAGGAATATCCTCTTTCACCATTAAATTTATAAAGGTTCTCTGTTTTAATCGTCTCTAAGTCAGCTTGGTGAATTCTGTTTAAAAGTTCAATAATTTCTTTGTTGGAGTTTCCACCTTGGTTTTCCATACATTCGAACCGGCAACGCCAGTGGTCTGTTGTGAATGTTTCTGGGAATCCTTGTGGATATACCTTAACTCCACGATTCGTTATAACGGCTAATTTGAATTCTGGACCCGCTAGCTCTTCTAGTTTTTGACCGATTTCATCCGGTGTAAGTTCGTTGTTAAATAGAAACACATCGACTCCATCTAATTCACGAACAACATCTTGTTTAGGTCGATCCTTTACGGCAGGACTAAGATGGAAGGCTGTGTCTTCCGTTTGCTCAACCTGTTTATATTCTACCGGTGTGTAGGTTGAAGGCTTTTGGCCAAGCCTTTCAATAACTGCTTCAGCAAACGCCATTGTTCCAACTGAGCTTGCACCTTTAGCGATATCTCCTGTATGTATGCCGTCTTCTAATGTTTTTAACCATGCGTTATGAATACGAGTTGCCACTTCAGGTTGACCAATATGTACTAGCATCATAATGGCACCATTTATAAGACCAGAAGGATTTGCAATACCCTTTCCTGCAATATCTGGTGCACTTCCATGGATTGCTTCAAACATCGCAACTTGGTCTCCGATGTTTGCTGAACCAGCTAATCCAACACTTCCTGTAATTTGAGCAGCTACATCAGATGCGATATCCCCATAAAGGTTTGGCATAACGATTACATCAAAGTCCTGTGGTGTATCTGCGATCTTAGCCATGCCAATATCGATAATCCAATGCTCTGTTTCAATTTCTGGATATTCCTCAGCAACTTCTCTGAATACTTTATGGAATAAACCATCAGTTAATTTCATAATGTTATCTTTCGTAAAGCATGTTACTTTTTTACGATTATTCTTTTTAGCGTATTCGAACGCATAACGAACAATCTTTTCTGAACCCGGACGTGTAATTAATTTTAGACATTGAACAACTTCAGGGGTTTGCTGATGCTCAATTCCTGCGTATAAATCCTCTTCATTTTCACGGATTATGACAAGATCCATATTCGGATGCTTTGTTTCGACAAATGGTGCATAAGACACGTTTGGTCTAACGTTTGCATATAAACCTAATGTTTTGCGAATGGTTACATTTAAACTTTTATACCCGCCACCTTGGGGTGTTGTAATAGGTCCTTTAAAGAATACTTTAGTACGTCTAAGTGAATCCCAAGCCTCATCCGGGATACCTGATGAATTTCCTGAAAGATAGATTTTTTCTCCTATATCTATGAACTCTGGTTGTATTTTCGCTCCAGCGTGCTCTAAGATTTTTAGAGTAGCATCCATAATTTCAGGACCAATACCATCTCCTCTTGCTATTGTTATTGCTCTCTCTTTTGTCATATGTATAATCACCTTTCATTTCTATGTTGTAAAAACCATTTCTACTATAGTTAACATGTTATCATTTCTAATTACTATTTTCTAATAACTCTATCTTCAAATTCTTTTTTACATCTACTACGGGTTACAAATAGGACAATGTGCCGGGTCCGCAAACTGCCTTCCATTTGGATATAATCTTTCTTCCTGTTCTCCACACTTCTTACACTTATAAATCTCTGATTTGATTAGATTGGTTTTTAAACCACACCCACTACATATAAGTCCTGCTTTTCTTTCTACTACCTCAAAACCTGGAAACGAGCACTTGGAACAGAGAGAATAAATCTTACTTATCAAGTTCTCAGTGGCCAACTTAATGTTTTTCATTCTTGTTGGGTTATATAGCGCTCGCATATCTGTTTCAATATATAATTCATCATTACTTTTCTTCAAAAAATAGTTAATTGCTTCCTCCAACTGTTCATGCGTGTTTATTCCTTTTATGATTTCATCCTTACTTCTCACGATTACCGCATGTTCAGGAAACCCAACTGACTCACAAAACTCCTGGGCATCTTGAATCTTCTCTATTTTCATTTGCCTATAATTAGTATCTGTTGTACTAGCTTCTCCGAAGATCTCAAACTCATTTACTCTATCTATTAAAAATACAATTTCACGATTATATGGAACCCATGGTAGAAATGGGTGTGGGCCAAAAATACCCTCACTTGAAATCGCAATTGTCTCTCCTGTCAAGCTCATTGCATACTCAGCTTTATGTTTAGCTGCCTCTACTTGGTCACCCATTCTTTCAATATCTCGAGTAAAAGTACCAAACTGATCTGTATTAAAATCGATTGGAACCTTTATATTTATCCCAAGTTGGTCTTCTAATAAGGGCAACATCACTGTTTCTTTTTGGTGCATGGTAGCCAGAATACCAATTCTATGATTAAAAAAGGAATGAATAACCTCTTTCTCGTTCATGATTTGCCCCCCTGTAAATAGTAACTTTACATAAGTATATACAAAAATGTATGTTAAAATAAATGATGCTCAAACTCAAGGGTGTTAAGCCTAGCCACCTTTTAATTAACAAATCAGGGCAATTTAGGAGCTGTAGGTACGCATGAACAAAAAAGATATAGCAAATATTCGAAAACAATTTAAAAAAGATAATGATTTACTTAAAATCTCCAGTATTTTTAATGTCTATATTATGAAGGAATCAAGTGAAATATATCATCATCAGAATCAACCGTTTGAAATGCTTGATCAAGATCAACAAGAGTTGTTTTTAAATAACTTCAAAAAAATGCTCGGTGGTAATTTAGACGAAAAGCTGTTTGAACTTAAGTTCAGAAGAAATGCCGAAAATAATAGCCAACTTATTCTGCACCAAGGGCTACTTAGCAGTGAAGTAGATGAATGGAAAGAATATATGCTTGAAATTGTTAGCAAGATCCTTTTAAGCCGACAGTATGAAAATGATATAGTTATCACATTCATTCGTGGAGAATACAGAAAACCAACGAAGCGACGGAATGAGGAAACTGAGGAAAGTGAACGAGATATGGTCTACTCTCATCCTTTTATATTGTGCAGTATAAATAATACGCAAGAACCAAAAAAAGAACTACTTTTTGATTATGTAGGTAGAGAGTTCAAATACAACTTTGTGGTGGATCCAATCATTAACCTTAATGCTCCAATTGCTGGTTTTCTATTTCCTTGTTTTAAAGACAATGCAGCAGATATAAATCATGTACTTTATTCTTCCGGAAAAGTACATGAGCCTGATCATCGATTTATTGAGGAAGTGTTAAATGGCGAAGAAACAATGACTGCACAAGACGATAAAGTAGTCTTTGAAGAAATTATTAAAGACGTTACAGGTGACCAATTAAGTACATCTACTCTTTCCAATGTGTATGAAGAGATCAATCGCATGATCGTTGAAAATGAAGAGGATGAACAACCAAAATTAGACACAAAAGATGTAGAGCGTGTCTTAAAGATGAGTGGTATTGAAGATATAAATATAGAAAAGGTTGAAACTGCCTTCCAGAAGATAATTGATGATGATAAATACGAGATAAAAGCAAGTAACATCTTACCAAAATACAATTCAAAGTCGATAAAAATTAATACAAAGATCGCTAATATCTCGATTAGCCCTCAGGATTTACGCTATGTAAAACAAATTCAGTTCAATGGCAAACTCTATCTAATGCTAGAGGTCGAAGAGGATACGATTATTGAAGGATTTACAATGATTCCAGAAGCGCTTGTTGACGATAAAAAAGGATGAAGATATCTTCTTCACCCTTAGCTTCAAAGGTCTTTCTCTCATTACCTATGAGGAAAGACCTTTTTGAATGTGATTTAAAATTCTGCGCTTCCAGTTGTACGTGGGAACGGAATAACGTCACGAATATTTTTCATTCCTGTTATGAACATCAATAGACGTTCAAATCCAATTCCATAACCGGAATGTTTTGTTCCACCAAATCTTCTTAACTCTAGGTACCACCAGTAATCTTCTACTGACATTCCCAATTCTGTTATTCTCTCGGCAAGAACATCTTCTCTTTCCTCACGCTGACTTCCACCAATTAGTTCTCCAATTCCAGGCACTAATAAATCTGTAGCTGCTACCGTTTTGCCATCATCATTTGCTCTCATATAGAAAGCTTTGATCTCTTTAGGGTAGTCAGTAACGTATACTGGGCGTTTGTAGATCTGCTCACATAGGTAACGCTCATGTTCAGTTTGTAAATCAATACCCCATTCAACTGGGTAATCAAACTTCTCCCCAGAATTTTTCAATAACTCAACTGCCTCCGTATAAGTAACTCTGCCGAAGTCTGCTGAAACAACTTGTTCCATTCTTTCAAGTAATGTTTTATCAATAAAGGAATTGAAAAACTCCATTTCTTCTTTTGCTTCTTCAAGTACATAACCGATGACATACTTGACCATTTCTTCACCTAACTCCATAATATCAGCTAGTTCAGCAAATGCTACCTCTGGTTCAACCATCCAAAATTCAGCTGCATGACGTGCTGTGTTAGAGTTTTCCGCTCTAAACGTTGGTCCAAACGTATAAACGTTGCGGAAAGCCAGAGCAAATGCCTCTGCGTTTAGTTGTCCACTAACTGTTAAGTTGGTTTCTTTACCGAAGAAATCTTGGTTTAAATCAACTTTTCCTTCATCTGTCTTAGGTAGGTTATCAAAGTCAAGAGAGGTAACTCTAAACATTTCACCTGCACCCTCTGTATCACTTCCAGTAATAATTGGTGTATGTACGTGTACGAACCCTTTATCTTGGAAGAATTTATGTAGGGCATACGATGCTAATGATCTTACTCTAAAAACGGCTGCAAACGTATTTGCTCTTGGACGCAAATGAGCAATTGTTCTTAAATATTCTAACGTATGCCTCTTCTTTTGAAGTGGAAAGTCAGACGTTGATTGGCCTTCAATGATGATTTTTTCTGCCTTAATCTCAAAAGGTTGTTTCATTTCAGGTGTTAAAATAAATTGACCTTCGATCGTAACTGATGAACTAATTGATAATCTTGTTACATCCTTAAAATTTTCAAGCTCATCCTCAAAAACAACTTGTACACTCTTGAAAAAGGTACCATCGTTAATTTCCATGAACCCAATTGATTTAGAATCACGAAGTGTTCGAATCCAACCGGAAATCTGTACCTTTTGATCGATAAATTTTTCCTGGTTTCTAAAAAGTTCTTTAATTTCTGCTTTGATCATAACTAACCCTTACCTCCAATTAAGTAATTTATTTATGCAATAAAAAAAGCCTTCCAACCCCTATAAAAGGGACGAAAGACAGGATTCCGCGGTACCACCCAAATTGCCATAAAAATGGCCAACTTTAAGCAACTAATTGCTCTGCCTTTTAACGTAGGGCAACGTCTAAGCCTACTAGGCAACCCGTTCGGTTAGAACTCAAAGGTGTTCTTCATTTATGCTTCCCTCGCTAGGCTCTCACTATCCCTAACTCGCTATGGATTTCAGCAAAAATTACTTTCCTTTTCATCGTTTTTAGCATATACATTTTAATATAATATAAATTATCATAAATTGCTTTCACATAGCAACTTTATTTTTAACTTTCTAGATACTAATTCTATCTATACTACATAATTGCGAAGCTTTCCAATCTTCTCTACTTCAACTACTACACTATCTCCAGATTTCATTGGACAACTCCCTGAAGGTGAACCAGTAGCAAGAACATCTCCTGGCTCAAGTGTCATCACCTGGGAAATCCAACTGATAAGAAAAGGAATTGAAAGTGACATCTCATTCGTATTTCCATCTTGGACTACTTCACCGTTTAGAGTTGTAACGATTCTTAGGTTGGTTGGATCTATACCAGTCACTATATGAGGGCCTAATGGACCAAACGTATCAAAGCCTTTGCCTCTTGTAAACTGGGGATCAGATTTAGTTAGGTCTCTTGCCGTAACATCATTAAAAATGGTACAACCAAAAACATAATCTAATGCCTCTTCTTCTTTTATATTTTTACCCCTTTTTCCAATAATAAGCGCTACTTCTCCTTCCAGTTCTACCTGATTTGTTAAATTAGTAGGAGGAAGTACGATTTCACCTTGATCTGGGATGAGCGAAGAAGCTGGCTTTAAAAACAGAAACGGTTCAGCAAGGTTAGCTGTGCCACCAGTTTCTTTTGCGTGTCCTGCATATGTCCAACCAAAATTAACAATCTTTGAGGGAGATACTGGCTCTAAAATCTTCACTTCACTGTATTTAACCTTTACACCATCATAGTTTAGCTCGTTGTTCAAGATTTCTGTGAAATTGCTAGACAATTGTAGAATTTCTTCACCCTCAACAACTCCATAATATACTTTATCATTAGTTTGATAGCGAACGATTGTTAGTTCTTGTTGTAATGTCTTCATTTGCATATAAACTCCTTTAATCACTTTCTAAATCCTATATAACTTTATACTAAAAAGAACAGCTTTGCCATATAGAAAGCAAAAGCTATCGAAATGATTAATGTAATTAGATGATTCCTTTCATCTACAATTTTTTTCTTAGCAACTTATATTATTAAGAGACACATGTCACTTGTCAATTATCTTAAGACTTTTGTCCTCAATTACTATGTTATACCAAAAGCAAAAAAAGAGGACTCTCAAAAGTTTTTACAACTAATGAAAAGCCTCTTTTTAATTTAAATTATGTTAGCATTTTGTTAGCAAATCACTTTAGAATCCTTATCTATTAAGGGTTCAAGGGGCAGATTACATCATGCCGCCCATTCCACCCATGCCGCCCATGTCAGGCATCATTGCAGAACCTTTTTCTTCTGGAAGATCAGCTACTACTGCTTCAGTTGTTAAGAACATAGCTGAAACAGATGCAGCGTTTTGAAGTGCTGAACGAGTAACTTTAGTTGGGTCAACGATACCCGCTTCGATCATGTTTACCCATTTACCAGTTGCAGCGTTGAAACCAACACCGATTTCTTCATGTTTTAGACGCTCAACAACTACAGATCCTTCAAGACCAGCATTGTGTGCGATTTGACGTACAGGCTCTTCAAGTGCACGTAGAACGATATTGATACCCGTTTGCTCGTCACCTTCAGCAGTGATTGCAGAAACTTTGTTATATACGTTCACTAATGCAGTACCACCACCAGAAACGATACCTTCTTCAACTGCAGCACGAGTAGAGTTTAGAGCATCTTCAATACGAAGTTTGCGCTCTTTTAATTCAGTTTCAGTTGCAGCACCAACTTTAATTACAGCAACACCACCTGCTAATTTAGCAAGACGCTCTTGTAATTTTTCTTTGTCAAATTCAGAAGTAGTTTCTTCTAATTGAACACGAATTTGGTTAACACGAGCTGCGATTTTAGCAGAGTCTCCTGCACCTTCAACGATTGTTGTATTTTCTTTTGTTACTACGATTTTAGATGCGCGACCTAATTGAGTAATGTTAGCAGATTTAAGGTCTAAACCTAAATCTTCAGTAATAACTTCAGCACCAGTTAAAGTAGCGATATCTTCTAGCATTGCTTTACGACGGTCACCAAATCCAGGAGCTTTTACAGCAACTGCATTGAATGTTCCACGAAGTTTGTTCACTACTAGAGTTGCAAGAGCTTCACCTTCAACATCTTCAGCTACTAATAATAGTGGCTTACCTTGTTGAACAACTTGCTCAAGAACTGGTAAGATTTCTTGAATGCTAGCAATCTTCTTGTCAGTGATTAAGATATATGGATTGTCTAAAACAGCTTCCATTTTATCAGAATCAGTTACCATGTATGGAGAAGCATATCCACGGTCAAATTGCATACCTTCTACTACTTCAAGCTCAGTTGAGAATCCTTTAGATTCTTCAATTGTGATAACTCCATCGTTACCAACGCGCTCCATAGCTTCAGCAATTAATTGACCTACTTCTTCGTCAGCAGAAGAAATAGCTGCTACTTGTGCAATAGATTCTTTACCTTCAATTGGTTTAGAAATTGCTTGTAATTCTTGAACAGCAACAGCAGTTGCTTTTTCAATCCCTTTACGGATACCCATTGGGTTAGCACCAGCAGTTACGTTTTTAAGGCCTTCGCGGATCATCGCTTGAGCAAGAACTGTAGCAGTTGTTGTACCGTCACCAGCAATTTCATTTGTTTTACTAGCAACTTCAGCTACTAATTTAGCACCCATGTTTTCGAATGCATCTTCTAACTCGATTTCTTTTGCGATTGTTACTCCGTCATTAGTGATAAGTGGAGAACCATATTTTTTCTCAAGAACCACGTTACGTCCTTTTGGTCCTAATGTTACTTTAACAGCGTTAGCTAACGCATCTACACCACGAAGCATAGAGCGACGAGCGTCTTCACTAAATTTAATTTCTTTAGCCATTTGTATGTACCCTCCTCAAGTTATTGTAAGTATTTTTATTAAGTATGAATTCGATTAGCCAAGAATAGCTAAGATATCACTTTCACGTAAAATTAAGTATTCAGCACCTTCGTATTTTACTTCAGTACCAGCATATTTTGAGAAGATAATGCGATCGTCTACAGAAACCTCAAGAGCCACGCGCTCACCATTTTCTAATACACGACCTGTTCCAACAGCAATAACCTTGCCTTCTTGCGGCTTTTCCTTAGCGGAATCTGGTAACACAATACCACTTGCTGTTTTTTCTTCAGATTGTACAAGTTCAATTACAACACGATCACCTAATGGCTTTAACAAGTGAAACAACCTCCTCAAATAATCTTATAATTTTTAGTTTGGTTTTTTATTAGCACTCACTAACCTTGAGTGCTAACACAATTATTATATTAAATAATCTCTATTTTTTTTGCAAGTATTTAAGCAAAAAAATTTTAATACCCAGCAAAATTTTCCACACCCTTCTAGATTATGTCACACCAACGGAATTCTAAACTAGAAATGTTAAAAATTTATCTATTTTTCCTTTTTCTACTTTATCTACTAAGTCTAAAATCATAATAGTAAGAGAAGCAGAGTATTATATGGTAAAATACTATTGTATTTTTAATTCATAGTAACTAAAAAGGAGACCTTACATTTGGAGAAACGTTATTGGTATGTCATTTTGACTTATATAGTAATGCAACTTTCTGGAATTATTGGAATTCCGATATTATTATACTTTGGGTTCGGTGGAGAAGATTATGATACAGCCTTCACTCTCGCATCTACATACTGGCTAATTATTAGCTTCTTTGCAGCTTTACTAATGATTTTATATATATTACGACAAGATATAAAAGACAGACATTTAGCTGATCAGCGTTCTTCAGGGGCGAGTGCAGTAGGATGGGCTGTTGGTGGGGTATTTTTAGCCATGTTTGCTCAAGGTATCGCTGCTAGTATTGAAATAAACCTTCTTGGTATTGAACCTGGCTCAGAGAACACTCAACAAATTATCCAACTGATAAAGACTACACCTTTACTGATTATCGTTACATCTATTATCGGACCTATTCTTGAGGAGATTATTTTTAGAAAAATTATTTTTGGATCATTTTATCGAAAATTCAATTTCTGGATCTCTGCTTTCCTAAGTTCAGTTATCTTTGCACTTGTTCATATGGAACCAGAGCACTTGTTATTATATTCAGCTATGGGCTTTACCTTTGCATTTCTTTACGTAAAGACAGGGCGTTTGCTTGTACCTATATTCGCTCATGTAGCCATGAATACACTTGTCGTAGTCGTGCAAACTATTTTTGCAGAGGATATTGAAAGGATTATGAAAGAAGCAGAGAAAATGCAATCTTTCATATCTTTCTTATTATAGGTTAACGGAACTTCACTGGAGGACTTACAATGCGTCGAACATCACCCTTTTTCATGGGAATTATGTATACACTAATGGGATTACTATTCACTTATTTAGCCGTAGAAAGTGTTGAAGATACAATCTGGAATTTTGGAACCATTCTACTGATCGCTGTAGCTACTTTTGACTTTGGAGTAGCCATTCGAATGTTTTCCTTAAATAATAAAATCAAACAGCTTAAAAATAAATAAACCTCCCAAATCGGGAGGTTTATTTTTGTTCATTTTGATAGAGCATTTCTGCTTTCTTCGCTTTCCGATATGCACCTTTAGATACAAGAATACTGATTTCATATAGTCCAAACAACGGAAGAGTTACCATCATATGTGACAACAGTTCAGGTGGAGTTATAAACGCTCCAATGACTAAGAGGACAAAGTACGCATACTTTCGTACTTTCACCAAAAACATTGGAGTTACAATTCCAAGCCTTGTTAAAAACATAATAACTACTGGCATTTGGAAAAGTAGCCCAAATGGAAGAGTTAGTTGAAAAAGAAACTGAAAGTACTCATTAATTCCGATCACTTGATTTATGTCTAACCGATCAGCAAGTCTTCCCATAAAGTCAAAAACGAACGGGAAAAGAATAAAGTAAGAAAAGGAAATACCCACTAGAAACAGAAATACAGAAATGGGAATATAACTCAAGGTTACTTTGCGTTCTTTTTCGTAAAGTCCTGGACTAATGAAAGCCCATAATTGATATAAGATAATGGGTGAAGTGATTACAAATGCTATAATAAAAGCAAATTGCATATATATTTTAATTGGGTCCGCAGGGCGAAACGAGTTCATCGTTAATTCCTTAGCTTCGTCCGCATGTTGTAAATATACAATTATCGGTTCTGCTAAGAAAAAGCCACCAACCATAGCCAGGAAAAAGAAAACGACTATATATATCAGTCGTTTTCGAAGCTCACCTATATGGTCATATACGGACATTTCTTTTTCTGTCATAATGAATCATCCTAACCACAACTAAAGCATTTTAAATCAAAAGTTATTTTAGTTCTTCATTTTTCTTTTTGTCCTCGTCTTCATCATCAGCTAAACCTTTTGTTGCGTTCTTAAATTCACGAAGTGTATTACCCGCTGCTTTTCCAAGCTCAGGTAATTTTCTAGGTCCAAAAATTAATAGTGCTACAAACACGATTAGTAGAAGGCTTCCAATTCCAATATTCGGCATATCCTTCACCTCCTTTAAAGGGATTCTTATTTATTCACTTGGATAATGTTTTAAGAAGTATACGAGTGACTGTAATTCTACTGCTAAATCAATATGATGTACCCTAATGTGCTCCGGAACATTTATTCGAGCTGGGGTAAAGTTCAATATTCCCTTTATCCCTTTTTGTATTAAGCGGTCTGTGATCGGTTGAGCTGACCCAACAGGTACAGTTAATATAGCAACCGTTACATTTTCAGGTAAACGTTCCTCTAGTTCATCTAAATGATAGACTGATACGCCACCAACTTCTGTTCCGATTTTTGATTGATCTACATCAAAAGCCAATTCTATTTTAGTATTATTGTTTTTAGAGAAGTTATAGTGCAAAAATGCAGTTCCTAAATTACCTACTCCAATTAACGTTACTGCAGTTAATTCATCTTGATCTAACGTTTTTCTGAAAAAGGATAACAGATAATTCACATTGTATCCATATCCTTTTTTTCCCAACGCTCCAAAATAGGAAAAGTCTCGGCGAATTGTTGCTGAATCCACTTTTACTGCCTCACTCAGTTCTGCAGAGGAAACTCTTAACTTTCCTGAGGCATGTAGGTTCTTTAAAAATCTATAGTATAACGGTAATCTTTTAGCAGTTGCTTGTGGTATTTTTGATTGATCTATATTCAACTTTCATCCCCCACATTCAAACCATCTAAAAGGCTTTCATCTCTTTTAAAGTCTCCGTTTTTACCACCTGTTTTTTCTATTAAGAAAGTAGGACCGATGATCATCCCTTTATCGACTGCTTTACACATGTCATATACAGTTAAGGCTGTTGCAGATGCAGCAGTTAGAGCTTCCATCTCAACACCCGTACTTCCCTTTGTCTTAACTTCAACACGTATAAGCAGATGATATTCTTCTTCTTCATTCTTCCAATTAAATGAAATATCTACCCCTTTTAATGCAAGTGGGTGACACATTGGAATAATATCAGAGGTTTTTTTGGCAGCCATAATTCCTGCTACTTGAGCAACAGCTAGCACATCACCCTTTTTAATTGCATTTTGGGTTATCTTTTCGTATATCTCTTTATTTACTTGAACACTCGACTTTGCAATTGCAGTCCGAATGGTACTCGTTTTATCTGTAATGTCTACCATTTTGGCACGACCTTGATCATTAAAATGAGTGAAAGACGACATATAAATCTCCTCCCATAGTAGACTATACACTATTTTACCTCGTCTGTCTTATGAAGTTCTGTGATTTATTTCACTTTCTTAGTTGCATCCTAATAAAATCCATATCGTTAAAGGAAAGAGTTTGTTCAAAGTTTTGACACAATTGTGATATGGGTATTTTTAGTATTACTCTAATGCTGTATAATAAGTTGCCCTCTCAAGCTCTGATAAGATACACTTAGCTTATACTAAGAGGTGAATAAACATGATTTTATTACAAGTAAATCAGCTAAAAAAATACTTTGGTGCTGATCTTATTTTATCTAATATAAAACTAGAAGTACAATCAAGAGATAGAATTGCCCTTGTAGGAAGAAATGGTGCGGGTAAATCTACACTACTAAAAATTATTTCCGGGCAAATGTCCCATGATGGTGGAGAAATCATTAAGCCAAAAAACCTCTCAATCAACTACTTAGCACAAGATACAGGTCTCGAATCAAGTCTGTCAATTTGGAATGAGATGTTGACTGTCTTTGCACCATTGAAAAAACTAGAAGCTGACCTAAGAGAACTTGAACAGAAAATGGGTGATCCCGATATCATCCAAAATGAAGCTAGTTATCAACGATTATTGGCTGAATATGACCAATTGCAAATAAACTTTAAAGAGCAAGGTGGCTACCAATATGAATCTGATATTAGATCCATTTTACATGGATTTAATTTCTCAGATTTTGATTACAATACGTCTATTTCATCTTTAAGTGGTGGGCAAAAGACGCGCTTAGCCTTATGTAAACTATTATTAACGAAACCTGACTTATTAATATTGGACGAGCCGACGAACCACTTAGATATTGCTACGTTAACATGGCTTGAACAATATCTGCAAGGTTATCAAGGAGCAATTCTCATCGTATCCCATGATCGCTATTTCCTGGATAAGGTTGTTAATCAGGTATATGAAATCTCTAGAACGACCTCAACAAAGTTTACTGGCAACTATAGTCATTACTTAAAACAAAAGGCTGAAAACTACGAGCTTGAGCTTAAGCGATATGAAAAGCAGCAAGATGAAGTTGCAAAACTAAAAGATTTTATTCAAAAAAACCTTGCTCGTGCATCCACAACAAAAAGAGCACAGAGCCGGAGAAAACAACTTGAAAGAATGGATATGATGTCTTCACCTCTCGGAGATGAAAAATCAGCTTCCTTTCTATTTGATATTGAAAGACAGAGTGGGAACGATGTCTTAAAAGGAGCAAATCTATCCATTGCTTATCCAGGCTCAAAGCCTACGATTAAGAATATATCATTTTCAATTAGTCGCAGTGACAGTATAGCGTTAGTCGGTCCAAATGGAATTGGAAAATCAACATTATTGAAAGCAATTATAAAAAAACTAACACCTGTTGATGGCCATTTTCAATTTGGCTCAAATGTTTCAATTGGGTATTATGACCAAGAACAGGCGAACCTGACTTCAAATAAGCGTGTCCTCAACGAGCTTTGGGATGAGTACCCTCTAAAAAATGAAAAAGATATTCGAACTGTGCTAGGAAATTTCCTATTTTCAGGAGATGATGTGTTAAAAACTGTATCCACTTTAAGTGGTGGTGAAAAAGCACGTCTTGCACTAGCTAAGCTGATGATGCAGAAAGCTAATTTCTTAATACTCGACGAGCCTACTAACCACTTAGATTTAGATAGCAAGGAAGTATTAGAAAACGCCCTAGTAGACTATCCGGGTACAATTCTATTTGTTTCACATGACCGTTATTTTATCAATCGAATTGCAACTAAAATATTTGAGTTATCCACAATTTCACTTACTGAATACCTTGGTGATTATGACTATTATGTGGAAAAAAAAGCTGAGATGGTTGAATTAGAAGCCCTCGAGAAGAAACAGGTTCCACAGCAGAAAAAAGTAGAAGAGAAGACAGACAAGCTCTCCTATGAACAAGAAAAAGAAGCTAAAAAGCTAGAGCGCCAACGGAAAAGAAGAATTGAAGAAATTGAAGTTGAAATATCGGAACTTGAAAGTAAAATTGAAGAAAATGATCAGTTACTATGTGATCCTGAGGTTTATCAAGACCATGAAAGAGTACAAGCTTTAAACGAGGAAACGGCAAAAGCAAACTCTAAACTAGAATTGTTAATGGCTGAATGGGAAACATTACACGAAATCAGTGGATAACCTCCACTGATTTTTATTTTCCACAATATTATTCACATTACTAGCCTTTAAAATAAGGTTATCAACGTACTTATCCACATTGTCCACAATAAAATCATAAGTTATCCACATTTTTTATCCATTATAAATGATTTGATTTGACTGGGATTCGGAAAGTTATGCACAAAACTGTTGATAACCCTGTGTATAAACAAAAAAAGCATGGATTTCTACAATCCATGCTTTTTTTTACCCATGTATCTCTAAATCTAGTCCAGGATTTGCATTTAAGGCATAATCCGAGCGTATTCCTTTATCATAGAGAATGCTACCTGCCGCTGCTATCATAGCTGCGTTATCGGTACAGAGTGAAAGCGGTGGGATAATAAGTTCTATCCCATTTAATTCTACAAAAGCTTTTTCCAAGCTCTGACGTAAGCCTTTATTAGCTGCAACTCCACCAGCAAGTAATACTTGTTTAACATCGTATTCTTTTGCAGCTTTGACTGTTTTTGTAACTAAAACATCAATAACACTTGCCTGAAAACTTGCAGCTAAGTCCTTGGAATCAATGGTCTCTCCACGTTGCTCTGCATTATGTAGAGTATTAATAACGCTTGATTTTAAACCACTAAAGCTAAAATCATAGGACCCCTCTTCTAGCCAAGCTCGCGGAAGATCAATAGTAGGATTCCCTTCCCCAGCAAGTCGGTCGATATGTGGCCCACCTGGATAAGGTAGATTTAGAGTTCGAGCAACCTTATCATAAGCTTCTCCTGCTGCATCGTCTCGTGTTTCACCGATGACTTTGAAGGATCCATGCTCCTTCATATAGACGAGCTCTGTATGTCCTCCAGACACCACTAATGATAGTAAAGGAAATTGAAGTTCTTGAATCAATCGATTTGCATAGATATGCCCTGCGATATGGTGTACTCCTATTAATGGTATATTGTGCGCAAACGCAATTGCTTTTGCTGCATTTACCCCAACTAGCAATGCTCCAACTAGGCCAGGCCCTTCTGTTACAGCAATCGCATCAATATCCGAGAAATCTATGTTCGCCTGATTCATCGCTTCTTCAAGCACGATAGTCATTTGTTCTACATGATGTCTAGAAGCAATCTCAGGAACAACCCCACCAAACCTTTTATGACTTTCAATCTGAGATGCAACTACATTTGCTACGATTTCTTTTCCATTTTTTATTACTGCAACTGCTGTTTCATCACAGCTTGTCTCTATACCTAATATAATTTGGTTATCAGTTGTCATAAATTCACCCACATTACTATTGCATCTTCATTATTATCAGTATAATAATTCTTTCTAATACCACCAGGTTGAAACCCTAACTTTTTATATAAAGACTGTGCTACGACATTTGATACACGTACCTCTAACGTCATTGACAGTGCTCCATACTGCTTTGAAAGGTCCATTGCTTTTTGCATCAAAGCCTCCCCAAGCTTTTTACCTCTATATTGTGGAAGAACAGCCACATTGGTTATATGAGCTTCATCGACGACAATCCACATACCACAATACCCAATGACTCTTCCTTTATCTAACATAACAATATACTTAGCAAATTGATTGTTCATTAATTCATTATAAAAGGCCTCTCGACTCCAAGGAGTTGCAAATGCTAGATGCTCAATTACAAGAATTTGATCTATATCGTAAATCGTCATTGGACGAAAGTTAATTGTTGTTTCCATTTTGATCTCCATCTTGCTTTAATCTTCTATTTATTTTGTGATGCTAACCAGTTTGTTTCTGCTTCTACCATTCGAATATAGTTAGGAACAAAAGAATGAACATCCTGTTCTTCCCTTGTTACACCTAAAAGTGCCAATTCACTTGGACGAGGATTATTCAGGCTCGAGCTTGCAAATATAGCTAAGTCTTCTAATTCTTCCTGAATCGTTGTCTTATGAATCGCTAAGTCATTCCCCAAAAATAAAACTTTCTGATTTTCCTCTTTCAATTCCTTCAACCAGTCCTTTAGTAAAACAATCCGATCATTTTTTTTACTAACAAACTGACCTTCCTCATATGCATAAAGACCAGTATACACTTGACCTCTTCTAGCATCAAAAATTGGTGATAGACTTCCCTGAAAATATTGACCATTTGCTGCTAGAACCTCAAGGCTCGATACACCAACTAACGGTATTTTTAAAGCCCATGCCAAGGTTTTAGCTATCGTAACACCAATTCTAACTCCAGTATAAGACCCTGGACCATGTGCAACAACAATCTTTTCTACTTCACTAGGCTTAATATCACACTCTTGAAGCAACTGATGAATGGCTGGCATTACTCTTATTGAATGATTCTTCTTTAAGTTTGTAATCACTTCTCCTACAACATCGGCCCCATCCACAATTGCAATTCCCATCACATAGTTAGACGTATCAATTGCTAATACTTTCATTTTGAAAAAATCTCCTCACATACATCAATATACCTCTTACCAATTGGTTCTAGTTCGATTCTACGATTTAAATCACCTTCATGAAATAACTTAATTTCTAAACGGTCTTTAGGTAACTGCTCTTCAATTAATTTAGCCCATTCGACGACAGTGACACCGTCACCTTCAAAGTATTCATCAAAACCAAGATCTTCAAAGCTATCTTCTACACGATACACATCCATATGATAAAGAGGTAAGCGTCCCTTATATTCTTTAATGATCGTAAAGGTTGGACTACTAACCGTTCTTGTAATCCCTAAACCTTTGGCTAATCCCTTAGTAAACGTTGTCTTTCCTGCTCCTAAATCACCTTCGAGCGTAATCAAGTCCTTGGGCTGCAAAAGGCTCCCAAGTTTCTCTGCAAACTCCAAGGTTTGTTCAGGTGTATCTGTTTTAAACGTAAATTGATTCATCATATTCACCCTATGTAATTTAGCTTTATTTAAAATGATTATATCCTCTTTTTTCAAGAAGCGTTAGTGTGCCCTTTGTCGAGAGGTATACTTCGCCTTTTCCTTCAACAACGCTACCAACTTTAGTAACCAGTATATTCTGTTCTACCATCTGTTGCTGAAATACCTCCCAATCTGTTGCTGAAGTTGTACCAATTAATTCAAAGTCTTCCCCACCGAATAATGCATATTCCATGGCTCTTTCTTGACTATAGTGTAGTAGTTGATTGCTAAGCGGAAGCTTTTGTTCATCTAAATGAATATCTACATTACTAGCCTTAGCTATCTCATTTGCTTCACTAGCAACACCGTCACTAATATCATTCAATGATACACGATCTAATATTGCTAAATGACACCCAATCTCCACTCTTGGAGATGGGAGCTGATGTCTTTCAGTTAAATAGGTTTCACTGTTGTTATAGGAATAGTTACTTCCATGCTTTAATAGTAAGTCTAAGCCTGCAGCAGAATCTCCAACGGTTCCTGTTATAAATACAACATCCCCAGGTCTCGCATTACTTCTTAACAGTTTCTTCCCTTTTTCAATATAACCTATCAGGGTGACACTTACCATTAAAGGACCTGGAGAGAATACTGTATCTCCACCTATTAAATCGACCTGATAGGCTTCACTCAACTTATGCATTCCCTCATAAATAGCTTCTACATCTACCTGTGACCAAGTCTTCGGAATAGCAATTGACACTAAATAATATGCCGGTATTCCCCCCATTGCTGCAATATCACTTATATTAACAGCCAGCGCCTTATGACCAATCTGATTAGGAGACATTGTTTTGGTTGTAAAATGGACATCTTCTACCATTGTATCCAAACAAATAATCTGATCCCTATCCTGAGGCAAACCAACTAAGGCTGCATCATCACCAATACCAGCAATGAGTTGTTGATTATGTATTTTGTTCGGCTTTATTTTATCTATAAACGCAAACTCATCGTATATCGTCAAACGACTTCAACTCCAAACAAACATTTAAAAAGAAATCTCGCCAGTTGACGAGCCTAACTCATACTAAGAAAATCTACGTTCTCATCTCTGAACTACTACTAGTTTAGCTTATTTTGGGTAAAAGTACAAAATGGTGTTGGTGGTTTGTTGATCTTAGAGGGTAGGTTTGGGGCTAAAACTCATTATGAATAAATTTATTCGCGATAAGAGGCTATATTCTCGTCTTTCTCTTAAAATACTCGTGATTTACTATAACTTATTCGTCATTCGAACCCTTTTACTCGTCTTACTAAAAGAAATACTCGTATATCTATAAAAAGGCATAAAAAAAACGAAACATATCGTTTCGCACACTTTTATAAAAAATTGGTTGCGGGGACAGGATTTGAACCTGCGACCTTCGGGTTATGAGCCCGACGAGCTACCGGACTGCTCCACCCCGCGACAGTAAAAATGATTCTGTTTTCTTCTCTTGCTTAGATAGCAAGGACTGTCCCAATCTCAGTAAGCTATTCAAGAAGCAGCTCGATTGGTACAACTCGCTGAGGATTCATGGAAGTAACGCTCGTTGCTCCACCCCGCGATAGTAAAAATGATTCTGTTTTCTTCTCTTACCTTAATAGTATATCCCAATCTCATCAAATTAATTCAAGAAACTTCTCGAATGTACTAAATGAGTTTACCCAAGCAGCATAAGACACCCTAAAAAAACAAAAAACGAAACCACTGTTTCGCATTACGTTCAAAAATATGGCGGTCCCGACCGGGATCGAACCGGCGATCTCCTGCGTGACAGGCAGGCATGTTAACCGCTACACCACGGGACCATTGGTTGCGGGGACAGG
>NZ_JAGGKM010000013.1 GCF_017873715.1 Cytobacillus luteolus | reverse complement strand
GCCAGGATCAAACTCTCCAATAGAGTTGATTAGCTCATGCTAAAACAATTTTTAAAACAAACATTGACGCTTGTGTTATGTTCAGTTTTCAAAGAACTTAATGGTAATTTGGAGCGGGTGATGAGAATCGAACTCACGACATCAGCTTGGAAGGCTGAGGTTTTACCATTAAACTACACCCGCATTATATTTAAATTCGTTCTGGTCGGGAAGACAGGATTCGAACCTGCGACCCCTTGGTCCCAAACCAAGTGCTCTACCAAGCTGAGCTACTCCCCGTACATGTTTATGGCGCGCCCGAAAGGAGTCGAACCCATAACCTTCTGATCCGTAGTCAGACGCTCTATCCAATTGAGCTACGGGCGCATTAATTAACTGCCACTTAGTAGATGTTGTCTCTACATTTGCTTTAATCAAATTAGCGACTTTTCTATATTAACACCTTAGAAAATGGATTGCAAGTGTTTTTCTCAAAAAACTTTTTTTCTGGTGCGGCCGAGAGGACTTGAACCTCCACGGGATTAACTCCCACTAGGCCCTCAACCTAGCGCGTCTGCCATTCCGCCACGACCGCAGATAATTTGTAAAGTGCGGGTGAAGGGACTCGAACCCCCACGTCAAAGACACTAGATCCTAAGTCTAGCGCGTCTGCCAATTCCGCCACACCCGCATTATTACTATTAAAAAACAAAATGGCTGGGCTAGCTGGATTCGAACCAACGCATGACGGAGTCAAAGTCCGTTGCCTTACCGCTTGGCTATAGCCCACCGATGAAAGTTGAAAATGAATAATGGCGGTCCCGACCGGGATCGAACCGGCGATCTCCTGCGTGACAGGCAGGCATGTTAACCGCTACACCACGGGACCAAAATTAAATTAGTAATTTTGATAATTTTTCTAAGAGCGTTATTTTCGCTCTGCGAAATTAAGGAAAGTTATTTTCACTTCACTTCGTTACGTGAAAAAACTTTGGTGGAGGATGACGGGATCGAACCGCCGACCCCCTGCTTGTAAGGCAGGTGCTCTCCCAGCTGAGCTAATCCTCCAATTGAGAATGGAAGTGGGAGGCAAGATAACAGGTTCGTATCTTACTTCCCACTAATTGTATGACCCATACGGGATTCGAACCCGTGTTACCGCCGTGAAAGGGCGGTGTCTTAACCGCTTGACCAATGGGCCATTATAGTATGAACTTTTATGGCGGAGAAGGAGGGATTTGAACCCTCGCGCCGCTTACGCGACCTACACCCTTAGCAGGGGCGCCTCTTCAGCCTCTTGAGTACTTCCCCATAATGGCTCCACAGGCAGGACTCGAACCTGCGACCGATCGGTTAACAGCCGATAGCTCTACCACTGAGCTACTGTGGAATAATTTGAATAATCAAAAGCTTGTCTTTTGCTTCTTTTATTATATGAAGCTGTTATTTTCTTGTCAAGAACATCATTAAAAGAATGACTTCAAAAACCGTCCGTTTCACGACGGCTTTTATAATTTATCACAGACCCCTTTTTAAAGTCAACCTTAAGTTATAATTCCAATAATTTCCCTGAACACTTCCCACATACATACCTTTTTGTATCTACCTTTCTTTTTCTTCTGTATTCCTGGTCGCACTTAGAGCATTTATATATATGTTGCACTGAAAGCTTTGTTCGTTTAATTGATTTTAAGGGTGTACAGAATCTGGGAGCTTTCACTTTTTCTAAAAGCTCTTTAAAATCTGAATCTCTGTGCTTATATCCTTTACCTTCTATATGTAAGTGATAATGGCATAGTTCATGCTTAATAATATCTATTAGCTCTTGTTCACCATATTCCTCATAGTGCTTTGGGTTTAATTCAATATCATGAGTGTTTAATAAATAACGACCACCTGTTGTACGTAGTCTGCTATTAAATATCGCTTCGTGACGAAAAGGCTTGCCAAACCACTGAATGGATGTGGTTTCTACAAGTTTCTGTAGTTCCTTTTGCTCCATTATGTTCCTCCTTTTTCGTCTTACAAACTTAAAATTAGTATTTTAAAATAATGAGAACGAGACGAACTATAATTGCATACACTATGTAACACACCATACTCCATTATACCGATAAAGGGAGGTATGACAATGCCCTCATGGTTAAAAAACCAAATGAAACGAGCCTACTACGAGAAAAATAGATATCAAATTAAGATGTTAAATCAATGCTGGTTTTTTTATAGAAAGAAACACTGCTCATAATCAGCAGTGTTTCTTTTGTTACCCTATTGTGGGAGCATGGTTAATGCAACTCTACCTTTGGTTGTATCTACATCGTCAATCCAAACTTTAACAACATCCCCAACTGAAACTACATCCAATGGATGTTTTACGAAATTAGGGCTTAATTTTGAAATATGAACTAGTCCATCTTGTTTTACACCAATATCAACAAAGGCACCGAAATCTACTACATTTCGAACTGTCCCTTCTAGTTCCATTCCCTTTTTAAGATCTTCAAGCTGAAGGATGTCCTTTTTTAGTAACGGCTTAGCTAGCTCATCCCTCGGGTCTCTGGAAGGACGAATCAGGGAATCAATTATATCTTTTAACGTTAGTTTCCCGATATTTAACTCCGTAGCTAGTTCTTCAACGGAAACTTGAGCAATACCTTCCTTAACTTGTTCACTACCAATGTCATGAACAGTTACTCCAATTCTTTTCAAAAGCTTTTCAACATCTTTATAGCTCTCAGGGTGAATGCTTGTTCGATCTAAAGGTTGGTCTCCGTCCATGATTCTTAAGAAACCAATACACTGTTCGTACGTCTTTGCTCCAAGTCTAGGAATTGTTTTTAACTCTTTCCTACTGACAAATTTTCCATTCTCTTCTCTTTGCTTAACAATATTGGTAGCCACAGCCTTTGAAAGCCCTGCTACATATTGTAATAACGACGGAGACGCGGTATTTACATTTACTCCGACTTTATTTACTACCGTTTCAACAACAAAGGTTAATGAATCAGATAATTTCTTTTGTGAAACATCATGTTGATATTGACCAACCCCTACCGATTTTGGGTCAATTTTCACAAGCTCTGCTAAAGGATCTTGCAGACGTCTTGCAATCGATACAGCACTTCGCTCTTCTACTTTAAGGTTAGGAAACTCTTCTCTAGCCAGATCAGAAGCAGAATAAACACTAGCCCCAGCCTCATTAACGATTAAGTAATAAATTTCACGTGTAAACTCTTTCAATGTTTCGGCAACAAATTGTTCTGTTTCTCTAGAAGCAGTTCCGTTTCCTATCGCAACCATTTCGATATTAAATTCATTTATGAAAGCTTTGAACTTTTCTTTTGCAGCCTCTTTCTTATTTACTGGAGGGTGAGGATAAATCACATCTACCTTCAATAGTTTCCCCGTCTCGTCAACCGCAGCAAGCTTACAGCCAGTTCGATAGGCTGGGTCAACTCCCAGAACCATTTTCCCTTTTAATGGAGGTTGCAATAATAAGTTACGTAAGTTCTCTGAGAAGATATGTATCGCACGGTCTTCCGCTTTTTCCGTAAGTTCTTTGCGGATTTCTCGTTCAATGGAAGGTTGAATTAACCTCTTATAGCTATCCTCAATTGTTTCTATCACCTGGTTTAATACAGTAGTAGTCTGTGTTTTTAAGATTTGCTTTTGTAAATATGAAAGAACCAGGTCAACAGGAGGTTCCACCGATACACGTAATACCTCTTCTTTTTCCCCGCGGTTTAACGCAAGTACACGATGTGGGACAACCTTACTAACAGGCTCCTCATATTCGTAATACATTTCATACACTTTCTTTTCGTCTTTTTCAGTATCCTTAGCAACAGAAACAATTTTACCTTTTTTGAAGGTTTCAGTTCGTATCCACTGACGGTAATTAGCATCATCAGATATCCATTCAGCAATAATATCCTTTGCACCTTGAATAGCTTCTTCTACTGAGTTTACTTCATTTTCATCTGATAAAAACTCTTTAGCCTTCTCTTCCACTTGAACCCCAACCGGAAAACTGAATATCCATTCCGCCAAAGGCTCTAGTCCTTTTTCCTTAGCAACTGTTGCTTTTGTACGCCTCTTTTGTTTATAAGGACGGTATAAATCTTCAACTTGTTGTAATTTTGTAGATTTCGTAATTTGCCCTTTCAGTTCTTCTGTCAATTTACCTTGCTCTTCAATAAGACGAATGACTTCCTCTTTTCTCGTTTCAAGGTTTTGCATGTATTGCCATTTTTCTTGAATATCTCTAATTTGAACCTCATCTAATGCACCGGTTTGTTCTTTTCGGTACCTGGCGATGAATGGAACCGTATTACCTTCTGTTAATAAGTCGATTACATTTTTAATTTGCTTTTCTTTGATTGTTAGTTCTTTGGCAATTGTTTTAATCAATTGATCTTCTTTATGTAAGGTTTCCTGCAAGAAATATTCCTCCTAAACATCATTCAATACTTTATTATCTTATCATTTTATCAAAATGTCCCAAAAGATTCATTGTTACTAAAATTTTCACATCTAATAAAGTAATCCTCATAGATGATTATCATTCATCTATGAGGATTTAAATTTACTTAGGAGGCGGTTACTATTTCTTCACGAAGTTTACTTAATGCCTTACGTCTAATACGAGATACGTGCATTTGAGAAATACCAAGCTTTTTCCCAGCTTCTTTTTGGTTCATATCATTATGAAATAGGTAGGTTATGACGTGATATTCACGTTCATTTAGTACTTGAAGAGCTTTTTTGAGGGTTAAACGCTGATTAACTCTTTCATACCCTTTTTCTGGGTTCCCGACTACATCCATTAAAGTAACAGCACTTCCCTCGGAATCCACCTCTAATGAGTGGTCCATTGATAGAGCATTATAGCTTTTACTCATTTCCATAGCTTCAAGGACTTCTTTTTCAGGTACTTGTAAGTAATCGGCAATTTCTTTTGCCTTTGGTGTTCGGCGAAGTTTTGGGGTTAATTCATCAACAGTCTTTTTTATTTTTGGTCCTAGTTCTTTTATTCTTCTAGGAACATGCACACTCCACGTTTTATCACGTAGGAAACGTTTTATTTCTCCCACAATTGTGGGAATGGCAAATGCTTCAAAGCTTTTCCCATACGACCCATCATATCGACGGATTGCACCAAGTAAACCAATTAATCCAACTTGTACAATATCTTCATGTGACTCTCGACCTTTAGAGTATTTCCTTGCAAGCTTTTGCACTAAATTCTTATAACGTTCTACCAACACTCGCTGGGCTTTTCTTGACCCATCTACTTGAAACTCCTTAATAAACTCGTAAATCTCCTCTTTACTCCTGGGGTATGGTTCAGTCTGTTGCATAATTCACTCTCTCCCTTCTTTTTTTAAAAACATAGAATGAATGTTCTTAAATCTATTATTCCATCATCCATTTATCATTTCAAACAATATGCTCGTCTAAGGGAAAATGAGAAAAAAGGACTATCCTGATAGACAATCCCATTTATAATATAGTTCTTATCTTTTTCTAGCTACCATAGTAAAAGTTTTAGGTAAGCCGATATCATGGAGTTTGTGATTTGGTTCTTCTTCTAGTATCTCTACATATAGACCTTCTCTTGCGAATGAGGTGATTATTTCACCTAGGGTCCACTGTCGTTGATATACTTTCGTTAAACTAGATTGTTCCTCGGTTGGCATGTGCTTTGTAAATGCAACATTTCCTTCCTTTATAGAAGGTTCAAAGTAATTACCTGTCACCTTATGTTTTTTCCCTGCAGAAGTAATAAGCTTAGTTGAGACCGGGTGAAATTCGTGCAGAATAAAGGTACCGCCAGCTTTTAGTAACTTACTTATAACTGAAGCAAGCGGAATAAGATCTATAAAGTAATGTAGAACACCTAACTCCATCAAGACGATGTCTGCTGATTCCCCAGGTAATTTATCCTGTACCCTTAAAATATCTTCTACTACATAGTTAAGTGAGACATCTGCTGCCTCTGCAAGCTCCATCGCAAACCTTTCATTCTCTTTTGAAAAATCAACTACAGTTACATTGCCCCCTAATAAGGCCATAGCGATTCCTTTTATTCCATTTGACCCCATCAAATGAACCACACTTTTACCATTAATATCACTCATATATTTATAGAAAGGATGTAGGCGCCACTTAGGATTCTCTTTTATTTTCCCTACAATATCAGTTGGATTACCATACCGATTTAATAGCGCTAAGTAATTGTTTTGATTCCAGGCAATTTCATTGTCTGTACTCATTTCTTGTTGTTTGTCTCGTAAGAATTGACGGATCGGCTTCACAAATTCCAACTTTGCAGAATATTCATAAGAATAGAGTGATTGGCACCATACCTCTTTTTCCCTTAACTTAACAGGAATTCGGTAAGGGTCTGTCTTAATAGTTGTATTAAAGTAACACATAAGAGTCACCTCAACACTCTTAAAAACAAAACTAAAGCTCGCTTCACTTGCTGAACGTTCTACCGGGGTAGGGTTATGCTTTTTAAATAATTCATATGTACTTTCTAATAGGTCCCATTGAAATAGTAGTTCTACCTTCTCTTCTGATGGGAGTCTGACACCTTGGATACACAATGCTGTTGCTTCAATGAATTGGTATGGAATGTTTGCTTGAGTGAGAACTTCTGCCAGCTCACCAACAACATCCCAATAGTTTACTTGTTCCAAATAACACTCCTCCATCACTGTTTTTATCAGTTTAAATTATACCGTTATAAAAAACAAAAGAAGCTACCCTAAAAGGCAACTTCATTGTTAAAAGAAAAATATTAAAAATCGATGAGTCCTAAACTGATTTGTAAGGCTTCATCCACTCTGTCCATCATTTCATCATCTAGATGAGTGATTTTATCAGTTAAGCGCTGCTTATCAATTGTACGAACTTGTTCTAATAGGATGACAGAGTCACGCTCGAATCCATAACGTTCAGCATCAATTTCCACATGAGTTGGTAGCTTTGCTTTTTGAATTTGTGCTGTAATGGCTGCGACAATAACTGTGGGACTAAACCGATTCCCTATATCGTTTTGGATGACAAGCACAGGACGAACGCCTCCTTGCTCCGAACCAACAACAGGGGAAAGGTCAGCAAAATAAACGTCGCCACGTTTAACAATCAAGTGATTACCCCCCGCTAACTAGGCGTTCTACGGTGTGGTCTGCCTCGGATTCAGCCAAAAATGCTTCCGATGCGATGTTTAGATTGATTTTTGCCATTTCCATGTACCCACGTCTCATTGATTCACGAATTTGACGTTTCTTTCTTTCACGAAGGTACATTTTCGTCGCTTGATAGATTAGTTCATTACGGTTACCGTTCTCTTGAATTACTAGCCCGTCTAGTTCACTCACTAATGCTTGTGGTAAACGGATTAAAATTTCTGTTGTTGCGCTGGACTCAGACACAAACATACACCTCCACCATAACTACACACCAATTATTCTATTCTATTCCACTTTTAATAATACCATTAATATTCAAAGATGCAAAGTGCAATTAGAATTCCTTCTCTATTATCGTCATATAAATCATGTTCTTATGCATGGAAATCACACTTACTAATGATTTACTAAAACAGGATTTCTCACTTCAATTATACTCTTATTTCTTAAAAAAATACGAGGTACTCGATAACTTATCAGGCATGGCACTTCATAATTGATTGTATCTAGGTTTTTAGCTACCTCATCGATTCCAATATTGTTATCTCCTTGAAAACCGATAAGAGTGACTTTTTCTCCTCGTGCAAGCTCATAAGGTAACCTTACCATAAATTGATCCATACAAACCCGACCAATAATTGGGCACCTAGTTCCTGCCACTAACACTTCTGAGTCCTGGAGCTTCCTGGACCAGCCATCAGCATAACCTACCGGGACCGTTCCTACCCACTCATCGGTAGGTGCAGTATAAGTTGCTCCGTAGCTAATATTTTCACCTTTTTTAATTTTTTTCACATGAACTAAACGACTCTGTAAAGAAAAAGCTTCGTGTAGTTGAAAGGGAATGTCATTTTTTATCTCGAGCGATGGTGTTAAACCGTACATACCGATTCCAAATCTTACATAATTAAACACCTTTTCTGGAAAGCGGAAGCCTGTTGCACTATTTCCACAGTGAATGATCTTTGGACGTACAGGTAACCATTCAACCATTTCCACAAACCGTTCATATTGATGGTTAAAGTAGGTAGTATCTAGCTCATCAGCTGTAGCAAAGTGTGTGTATGCACCTTCGAGAGTAAGCTGATCATCTTCCTCAATCATATTTAGAAGCTCATTAACCTCTGTCTGATCTTTAATCCCTAAACGTCCCATACCCGTATCAAATTTCAAATGAAATGAAACGGGCTCTTTGAAAGAACTTCTCTCTCTCGCTTCCTTCAGCCAATCTGCTTGAAAAACAGTTAGTGTAATATTGTTTTCAGCAGCTATTTTAAGATCCTCAGGCCTTACAGCACCTAGAACTAATATAGGAGCTTGGATATTTTGTTGTCGTAAAGAAAGGGCTTCGTCTAAAAAGGCAACAGCCAAATAGGTTGCTCCCGCTTCAAGCGCAACATTGGCAACCATTGCATCTCCATGACCGTAGGCATTAGCTTTAACTACTGCCATAACACCAGATGTTTCCGGTAAAAAATGTTTCATTGAACGCACATTTTTATATATGCAATCGAGATCTATTTCAACCCATGAATCTCGATAAAAAGACGATATTTCCATGAAACACACTTCCTTGATTAGTTTGGTATTCCCTAAGAGTGAGGTTCTAATTATAAGATAGATTATTGATTGTTTCAAAAGTGTTGTCAATAGGGCGCTTTATCGAATTATGTTTTGATGGAGGATTATTTTATAAATACGAAAAGGAAACAGGCTCAGCAAAGGAGCCTGTTTACAAGTTTGATTATTTGATTGCTTGACCTTGAACAGATCGTGCAACTGAAATCATTTCTTCTTGTGTTAAATCTTCTGATGCTAACATAAAGTCAACGCCTTGGAATGTCCATGAAATTGAATTTTCTGTTAGAGCACCTACTGTGAATCCTAGGTCAACCGGCTCGCCACTCATTGAAGTTGTCGTTCCAGCTGGAGAAACCTGTGATCTTTCTTGAATTAAAGTGAATGATTTATCTCCTGCAAATGTCATAACTACGCGAGTACCACTTTCAGTCTTCACTTCTTTTTCCTCTACTAATTCTGCACCCGGCATTACTTCAGGGTACATCACTGCAAGTGGAGATTCGCTTACCCCAGCCATAACTGGCACTTCCAGCTGAGCACCCGTCATATTTTTCTCCATATCAAATGCATCACCATCAAAGCTTGCATCAAATTCTACATTCGAAAACTCTACTGTTAGTAAAGCATTTTGGTCAGGGTCCATTACCTTAACCATAATTGGAGCTAAATCTTTTTTATTTAATGTAATTTCTTGCTTAGGTAACATCTTATTGTTTTTGTAGTTTGTTTTTGTTTCAAATACATAATGCTCTTTTGTTGCTGTAAACTTAGCATCTGGATCATCTAGGATATCTTTTACAAGTGACTCATAAAGGTATGCTTGACTGCTGTTTTTAGGCCAATCACTTTGGAAACGGAAGCTTTTGTTTAATGCTGGAGTTAAAACAAATACACCTTCATCGTTTCTTAAAATCATTTGACTTTGTTCTTTTTGGGCATTTTTTAAATTAACACGGTAATAGTGCGGTTGTTTATACCAAATTTGCACATCATATTCCTGTGGCTCACTTCCTGTTTGAAGTGTCATTTTGGCATCTGCCTTATACCCAGAAAGCTTTCCTACCTTTTCATTCAGTGCACCAACCACATCCTCTTGTGATTTTTCCCCACAACCAGCAAGAGCAAATACAACGATAAGCCCAAATAATAAACCTAACCATTTTTTCTTCATTACTTCAACCCCTTTGCCTCATATCGACGATAATATAGAGGAAAGATGAAATGGATGATTAAAGATAAGTTAAAGCCTTTTCATAGAAAAAAGATTTTTATAAAAAACAATCATTTTATAAAAAGTGAAGCTGAATTTTCTTTTTTCAATCAAAGTTTGGCTTTTGATACTATTTTAATCTCCCCTAACACCTTGTCTCTCCTGCACATTAGAAATATATGAGACAAAGTGTGGTAATATGCAGACTAGCTTGACGAGCTTTCAATAATTACTTGAGCAACCGCATAATCCTTACTATGTGAAATTGAAAGATGAGCTACTTCTCCCTTGGTTTGAGGCTTGTGTATAAAGGGTTTACCTTTATTATCTTTATGTATTTCAATATCTAAAAAACTTAAATCCGAACCAATTCCAGTTCCTTTTGCTTTTGAAAAAGCTTCCTTTGCAGCAAACCGACCTGCTAAAAACTCCACTTTTCTCTTCTCAGTCAGCTCTTCAAAGTATATTTTTTCCTGCTCAGTTAAAACTCTGTCAACAAACTTAGGCTGCTTCCGTAAAACACTCTCAATTCTTTTTAGCTCACAAATATCTATCCCTATTCCCTTTATCACGAATCAGGTTCCTCTCTTCTATTATCTTTTTTCTTATCATAGTATTAGTACAAACTTATTCTACGTTTTTGTATTCTGTGATACCATATTAATTAATACAAAAAGGAGCGTTATTATGTTTACACGAACTGAAAACTTTCAAACGTTTTTGCGGTTTTACCCAATTATATCAACTTTAGTAGGTATTCACATCCTTCTATGGTTAATCACATCCTTACCTATACCAGGAAGTACTACACTACTTGAGCAAATGGTTGGTTTTAACTTTTTAGTAGCTGAAGGTGAATATTGGCGCCTCTTAACCCCAATTTTCATGCACGGCGGCTTTAGCCATATGCTGTTTAATTCCTTCTCTCTAGTGCTATTCGGTCCTGCTTTAGAGCGAATTTTAGGAAAGCCGAGATTTCTCTTGACCTACTTTGGAACAGGTGTCCTTGCAAATATAGCAACTTATTTTCTTGAACCACTAGATTATCTTCACGTGGGATCATCAGGAGCTATTTTTGGGCTATTCGGTATCTTCCTGTATATGGTGATGTTCAGAAAAGATTTAATAGACCAAGCTAACTCACAGGTGGTTGTAACCATCCTAGTTATTGGATTAATCATGACTTTTATTAATTCAAATATTAATGTGGTTGCCCATTTATTTGGATTAATTGCTGGAGTTGCTCTTGGACCTATCGTTTTACAAGGAAAGAAGGGTTTCTACACCTCACATCATGCTGGGAGTAAACAATCCATGTCCTTCCGATTACCTAAACTCTCGATGAAACACTTTATATGGGGGATTATCGTGTTACTAGTGCTAGTTGGTCTTTTGTTTAGATAAAAAAATGAAAGGAGTGAATAGTCTAAGACTACTCACTCCTTCTTTTTGTGTACCATTCCAACATATCTTCACAATCACTTTCTTCAAAATCGACAATTTTAAAATCCTTTCCGCCCATTGCTGATTTAACGGAAGTAACATAGGACCCTAATTTATTTCGAGTTTGAAACAATGATTGTCTTTTCATAACAGATTGAATCCTAGATCTCCTCAATAAAACGGTCGTTTTACTAAACAATCTAAATCGAAGCTGAAGTTGATAGTCATCATACTTCCAACCAGCATCTTGATAACGCCAATAACCAAGCAAAATGGCTAAAGGTAACAGTATAAGACTCAGATAACTCCATACAGGTAAGAAAATAATGGCTGGTACAATAATAACTAGTACAGGCAATGTTGAACGAATAAGGTACCTAATGACCGCCCTCTTCGGAGCCTTATTAAAATCTGTTGGCAATGTATAATCATGAACTAGTTTAGATAACAGTGTATTAATTTTATCTTTTTTGACTAAAGGAAATAGTATCGTTGAGTGTCCTTCATTCTTATCTACTGAACCCCCAGCGCTTTCTACAAATACCGTTGCATAACCTAGTGGCTGACGAATTAAACTTTCTTGTATTCGAATCGCTTGAATTCGTTTGAGAGGAATTGTTAATTGTCTCTTTTCAAGGATTCCCCTAGTAATAATTAGATCTTCCCCCTGTTTAGCGACTGAAAAATTACCATATTTCAAGACCGTAATAACCGTTCCTATTACCCACGCTAGTAAAACTATACTAAAAATGAGAATAACGTAAAAAAAGACACCTATTCTTACAAAATCTTCAAACTGACGAAAGATGGTTTCATAAGGAATTAATTCATCAACCTGAACTGCTAATGCTCCTACTGCCGATAAAACTACTCCTATGCTTCCGGAGGTAACTGCCGCAATAAATAGTTCTGTTGTAGAGATTTGATATCCTTTTGTTATCTCAATACTTTCTCTTACACCTTCGTCTACTACTTCAGCATCCTTTGGTTTTTTAGAGAGCTCATTCTTAAGTTGCTCTGCCTCTGAAACAGTAATAGCCGTTAAAACTGCCTCCGCTGTATTCCCGCCACCTGCTGTTTCAACCTGAAGTTTTACAAGACCAAACATTCGTTGAATAATACCAGCAGAAATATCAATACTTTGCACCCGCTCAAGGGGAATAAATCTTTTCTTTCTAATGAAAATACCGTACTCAATTCTTAACTCGTCACTTTCAATTCGATAAGTGTAGCGGTACCACTGCAAAATTCCAATGACCAATAAGCCTATAATTAATAGACCAGTCCCAACAAAATAAAGTAATTGCCAAAAAGGATCTTCCCCTCTTCCTCCAAAAATGATAAAGAGGACAACCGGGAATAACATCTCTTTTAACTGTTTTAAGAAGTTAACTATGCCTGCTACTGGGTGGAGACGACGGGGTTCAGATAACATCATCTTCATCCACCACTCTCGCTAATTTTGAAATAAAGTCCCTTAGCTCATCGGCTTCCACTTCGTCAAGAGCGGGAATTTCATGTGTTCCTGCGGCTGTTGAGATGGTAACGGTAGCTAATTTAAATTTTCTTAGTATCGGACCTTGCTGAGTATCAACATGTTGAACACGAACCATTGGGATTAACCTTCTATTGATAGTAAACAACCCATATTGAAGGTCGACTTCATGCTCGAGTACTTCATATCGCCAACGTTTCCACCTTATCTTAGGAACAATTATTATTGATACAACAGATTCTATTACTATTAATGCTAAAAGAGTCCATACTATCCAAATAGGCCATTCAAAGATAAGTGTTAAAGTTAAAACCCCGGCAAAGATAAGCCATCCGAAAATGGAGGAGATAGCTGCTGAAATTCTCCATACCCTTAATGCTTTTTCATTAATTCTTTTTTGAGGAGCAGCCCTCATAGTAAAACCCCATTTCTTCTTTTCAAAATTAAAAATGTAGAAAAGTTTTCCTTTTTCAGTATAAACATAGTTTTTTCATTCGAAAAGATAAATTAAGGTCTTTCTTATAGAATTTTAAAGCTAGCCCCATCAATTATTTCTATATTTGGTTGTACTTTTAGATCCTCCATTAACTTAAATAGTGCATCATCCTTTTGTTTTGCCTCAATCATACAATCAATTTGAGGAACGCTACCTTTAACCTTTGCTAGGAACTCCATAAACATCCTACTATCAATATAATCCGCATGTGCTCGGAATTCTTTCTCACTTCTCGGACTTGAAATATGAACTTTCAGTGGTAGAGGAGATTGACTCCATGTTTCTATTACTCTAAGCCAGTCTTCTTCCCACTCACTTCTTTCATGATTTGCAAGATGGTGATGGTAGTCAAACACCAGTGGAATTGAAAGTTTTTCACAAAGATAGAGAGTATCATATAGGGAAAAAGTTGTATCATCATTTTCTAAGATAATCATGTCCTGAATCTTCTGTGGGACAAATCCCCAGTTATGAATAAACTGTTCAAGAGCCTTTTCCTTGTCTTTATATGCACCACCTACATGAATGACACACCTATGGGTACCATCAATCTTCATTCCTCTTAGTAATCCTTCATGCATGCTCAACGTTTTTATAGACTGATTCAATACATCTGACTTACTCGTTGTAAGCACCACAAAGTGGTCAGGATGAAAACCAATCCTTATTTGTTTTTCCTTAATATACTCTCCAAGTTGTAATAGGGGCTCTTGGAGAGAGCGTAAATAATTCCATTCTTTGATTTCCTCATGATTTGCCAAAGGAACAATCCTTGAACTAAAACGGAAAAACTGGATATCATGAGCTACATTGTGTTTCAGCAGTCTTAGACAATTATCTATATTTGAACGAGCAATTCTTTCGAGCTTCTCAACAGCAGCCTCTCGATTAGTAAGCTTTTGAAACTGTGCAAATGTCATCGTCTGCGAAGGTGAAGCATTTTGAAGATGCATACTCATTGCAACATATCCAAGTCGTACTATGGTCATTATCTATTCACCTCATATTCGGCTAGGAATTAAGGTTAGTATGCCCCTTTTGACCTTGATAATAAAATTAACTAGCTTTAAACGTAATTTTAGGGCTTGAATAGCTCTTCTGCTTATTTTCAACGAGCATAGAAGTACAATTTGGGCAACGCGTTGCATCTGTATGTATCGTAGAAAAGCAGTACCGACACTGTTGTGATGTAATCGAAGCTCCTGGAGTTCGTCTAATTTTGTTAATCTGCCGAATAGTTAGAAATGTCGCAAATGCTACAATTCCAAAGTGTAGAATTGAGTTTAGAAACATTCCATAATTAATTGTTGCTGCACCCATTTCTTTAGCCTCAGCCAAAGAACGGTAAGGAGTATTCGTTAAGTTGATATAAAGGTTTGAAAAATCGACTTTTCCTAATAGAAGACCGATTGGTGGCATGATAATGTCTGTTACAAGAGAATTGACAATTTTACCAAATGCCGTTCCGATAATAACACCGATCCCCATATCAATGACGCTTCCCTTCATTGCAAACTCCCTGAACTCTTTTACAACTTGCATACATACAACTCCTTTCGAGTAGGATGTTCAGATATAGCCTTATTACTAAAACCTATGTCCGTGCTAGGGAGATATACATAAAAAAAGAGTAGGGGCCCCCGGCGCGTTAAAGCTTTAACGTGCTGGGGGTCAGGCCCCACAAAAAAACAGTGCAAGCCTCGGGGGCTTGCACTGTTTGATTTATTTTATGGTCTGCTTTCTTGTTTGCGTGGAGCTCGACGTTTGCCTGCTGGTGGACGACTTCCTCTACTACCGCCACCGCCGGTGCCTCCACCGTGACTTCTGCCACCACCACCGCCACTGCGGTTACGGTCTCCACCACCTCTATAACCACCACTGCGGTTACGATCTCCGCCACCACTACGACCTTTATCGCGTTTTGAAACGACAGGACGCTCTTCAGTAAGCTGGATTGGTGTTTTGTCAGGTTCTTTTGTCATCATTTTAATTGCTGCCGCAACAACCGATACTGATTCATGTTCTTCAAGAAGCTCTTCTGCAGCACGTTTGTAATATGAAATATTTTCATTTTCAATCGTTGCTAATAGTTTCTCGATTGTTACTTTTTGTTGACCTTCTAATGCTTCATCAAGAGTAGGTGGAACTAAACGCTCCATATTACGTTTCGTTGTTCTTTCAACGTGTTTCAATTGACCCACTTCACGTGGAGTTACAAATGTAATTGCAATTCCGTGCTTACCAGCACGACCAGTACGTCCAACACGGTGAACATAGCTCTCTGGATCTTGTGGAATATCGAAATTATATACATGTGTTACTCCGGAAATATCTAGACCACGAGCCGCAACGTCTGTTGCGACAAGGATTTCAATTGAACCTTCTTTAAATTTACGAAGTACAGAAATACGCTTTGCTTGGCTTAAGTCACCATGAATACCTTCAGCCGCGTAACCACGTAATGTCAACGCCTCAGATAATTCATCTACACGACGTTTTGTTCTACCAAAAATGATAGCAAGTTCTGGTGAATGAATATCAAGAAGTCTAGTTAATACATCAAACTTCTTCTTTTCTTGTGTTTCAACATAATATTGCTCAATATTTGGTACTGTAACTTCTTTTGATTTAACTTTAACGATTTCTGGATTTTTCATGAATCGTTCAGCAATGCGTTGGATAGGTCCTGGCATTGTTGCTGAGAAAAGTAAAGTCTGACGCTCTTCAGGAACAGTTGATAAAATTGATTCAATATCCTCAATAAAGCCCATATTTAACATTTCATCCGCTTCATCAAGTACAACAGTATGTACATTTTGCAGACGGATTGTCTTACGGTTAATATGGTCAATTAGTCTTCCAGGAGTTCCAACAATAATTTGAGGGAACTTCTTTAGTGCTCTAATTTGACGATTGATATCTTGTCCACCATAAATCGGTAAGATACTTGCACGATTAAAGTGTCCAATTTTATTAAGCTCTTCTGAAACCTGAATCGCAAGTTCACGAGTTGGTGCAATTACGATACCTTGGATCGCTTGATTTTTCACATCAATTTTTTCAATTAATGGAATACCAAAAGCAGCAGTTTTACCTGTACCAGTTTGTGCCTGCCCAATAACATCTCTTTTCTGTAATGCTAATGGAATGGTTTGAGCTTGAATTGGTGTAGCTTCCTCAAATCCCATTTTACTAATCGATTTTAATAACTCTTCATTAATCCCTAATTCACTAAATGTTGCCAATATTTTCATACTCCTTTTGTGGTATATATTTCACATATAAGTTGACAAGGTTTAGGATTTTCTTTTATAAAACTTGGATTCTTACCAAGTTAACGGCGACTGCCTAGTTGTTCTCATACACAGTAGAAGGTTTTTTAATGCCTTCTTTAGGTAAAAAAAGACTTCTCCCGTTGATCCGGAAAAATGTCTTTAGGTTCACGACCATCATTTGAATTCAACCGGGCACTTTCCTATAGGCTCTTTTCAGAGAAAACAGCCTTCCCATATAACCGAAAGCCCTTCTTGACACTTTATGTGTAATCTTACCATTATGAAAATTTAAATGCAATAAATCTCACACAACTGAGATTTAAGTTGAACTTATTATTGCCATATATCTGAATCTATACTAGTCATTTAACAAAAATGCATCTACTTCTGAAAACAACGTCCAAATATCCTCCCCATGACATACGTGATGTTTGGATTGTGGCAAAAGGCATATTTTTTTTACCTTCGAACTGATCGTATCATACAAGAATTGTGCGCTCTTTACCGGAACAATACCATCACATTCTCCTTGAATAATAAGAGTGGGAACATCTATATCCCGTAATTTAGGTCGAATTTTATTAACCAATGTACGAAATTCAAGCGTTGCCCTAAATGGGGTATCGGTTATTTTTTTCTTATATCGTAAATACAACACATTTTCCTTTAAATTTCCTCTAAGTCCGTCTTTAATCATATCTTTTATATCAAACAGTAACTGCCTTGGATTTATATAGTATGCTGCAGCACTCAGTAGAACGAGTTTTTTTACCGGGTATTTTGAGGCAAGGTAACCCGCTATTAATCCACCCATAGAAAAGCCAATTAAATAAACCTCATCACAAAAAGCCAATAAGTCTTGCAGTTCATCTTCAGCATAATTCAACCACTCCTGGTTTGTTACGCCTTTTAGGTGTAATTCTGTACCATGCCCCGGTAAAGTTGGCATTCTAATTTCCCAGTCGGTTGTCTCCTGAAGGTGTTTTGCTAAAGGTTCCACCTCAAAAGGAGAGCCCGTAAACCCATGTATAAGTAAACATCCTTTCATAAATACCACCCTGTCACTTTGAAATTAGCCAGTTAATTATTAGTATATGCATCAACTATTTATTTTCCCATGGAGAAAACAAAAGAGATGAGCTCTATATAGAACTCACCTGGATAATACTACTCTTTCAACTCCATGACAACCTCTTCCAGCCTCATTCCTCTTGAGCCCTTAACAAGAATTAAATCATTAGCTGAAACAATTTTCTTTAGATCTTCAATAAGATTTGTTTTATTCGTATAAGCCTTAACTTTATCAGGTTCGAAAGAGACTCTTGCACCTTCTGCAATGTGTTTGCTTAACTCACCAAATGTTACTACATAATCAACAAAATTAGGTTTTAACAATTCACCGATTTCGTAATGGTATTTTTCTTCATTTGGTCCTAGTTCTAGCATATCACCTAGCACAACAACTTTCCTTGAATAGCCTTTTAAGTTTTGGACTAAATCTATCGCTGCCTTCATAGCAGTAGGGCTAGCATTATATGCATCATTAATGATTTTCGAGCCGTTTTTTCCCTCAATCACTTCTAATCTCATATTTGAAACTTTTAATTGCTTTAAGCCCTTTTGAATATTTTCCAAGCTGACATTAAAGTATTCCGCAACTGCAATTCCTGCTAAGGCATTAAATACATTATGTTTGCCTAGTATCGGCATATGAATTTCGGTATCTGGATACTTGTTGATCGTAAAATAAGTAACGTCATTTTCTTGCTTAATTGAAACTGGAACATACGTACAATCAGAGTGACTACCAAAAGTGATTGTATTTATAGATTTGCCCATTACACGTTCATTGAGTAAGGTTTCGTCACCATCATATATGATGGTTCCTCCCTCTTTTAAGCCATCAATTATTTCAAATTTTGCATCTGCAATCCCATCTCTAGAACCAAGATCTAGCAGGTGAGCCTCACCAATATTTGTAATAATCGCTGCATCTGGCTGAGCTATTTTTGTTAAAAGCTCTATTTCACCTCT
Source organism: Cytobacillus luteolus (assembly GCF_017873715.1). NCBI lineage: Bacteria > Bacillati > Bacillota > Bacilli > Caryophanales > Bacillaceae > Litchfieldia > Litchfieldia luteola. The sequence goes on along the minus strand of NZ_JAGGKM010000013.1, from coordinate 21,628 downwards.
ACCACTCATGCCCATTTCTAAAACCGCAACCTCTGTGTCCTCTTCTAGGCGAAGGATTGTTAATGGAAGACCGTAATGATTATTAAGATTTCCTTCAGTCTTTAATACCTTATATGTGGTTCCCATAATGGATGCAACAATATCTTTTGTAGTTGTTTTCCCATTACTTCCTGTGATCCCGATTACTTTTAGAGATAACTCATTCCTATATGTCTTGGCTAAATCCTGCAGGGCTACTAATGTATCTTCAACATAAATTAATGGAATGTTCTTCGGAGGGTTTTCTTGATTTCGCTGCCATAGTGATGCCTTGGCTCCATTTATAATTGCTCCCTCAACAAATTCATGTCCATTAAATTTTTCTCCAATAATCGGAACAAATAAATTACCCGCTTCAATCGCCCGTGAGTTAATTGAAACTCCTGATAGCATCTCTTCATTTGTAGAATGATTACATTCTCCTGATACCATTTGTGCTATTTGCTTCATACTTCTTTTAATCATAGAATGACCTCCTAAAAAAGGGTTGGACTATGTAAAATAAGATAAACACTATTCTGCTAAAATAGTGTGTGAATAGTGTTTATCTATCTAAATGCTAGAACGTATATTTTATTTTCTGTTTTTCATTATGTCGTTCAATTGCTAAATTCACTAGCTTTTCAATCAATTCTGGATAAGATACACCCGTGTGCTGCCATAGTAAAGGGAACATACTAAATGGCGTAAATCCAGGCATTGTGTTTACTTCATTTATAACAACTCTTCCTTCTTTGGTTAGGAAGAAATCGGCTCTAACCAAACCAGCACAGTCTAATGCTTTAAAAGCTCTAATAGCCATGTCTTTCATCACTTCATATTCCTCTTCGGTAACCTCAGCAGGGATAATCATCGCAGTATCCCCATCTTCATATTTTGCTTTATAATCATAAAACTCTTTCTTTGGTACAATCTCGCCGGCTACTGAGCATTCAGGATGGTCATTTCCTAATACGGCTATTTCAACCTCACGTGCAATAATGCCTTCTTCTACAATAACTTTTCTGTCAAAAATAAATGCTTCCTCGAAGGCCTTTTCTAAACTTGCACGATCCGTACATTTATTTATACCAACACTTGAACCTAAGTTCGCAGGTTTAACAAAACAAGGATAGCCTAATGCTTCTTCTATCTTTTCATATGTTTTTGTTTGGTCGGCTTCCCACTCGCTACGAATAAATGAAACATACTTCACTTGGTCCAGTCCCGCTTGAGCAAATATGTTCTTCATTACTACTTTATCCATCCCAGCAGCAGAAGCTAGAACCCCATTACCGACATAAGGAATGTTCATTAATTCTAAAAGACCTTGAACGGTGCCATCCTCGCCGTTTGGCCCGTGAAGTAATGGAAAAATCACATCGATCGTTTGATCTGACTTGTCACCATGCGCTGGAAAAATTTCATTATTTAAAGCTACAGGTGAAATGGTGTTGCCTCCGTCCTTTAGTTCAAGTTTTTGAACCTCTTGAACAGGTCCAGTCAGCTGATTCCCTCGAACCCATTCACCTTGTTCAGAAATATATATTGGATGAATATCATATTTTTCATGGTCAATTGCTTTATTAACAGCAAGAGCTGTTTGTAGTGAAACTTTATGTTCTGCAGATTTCCCACCATAAAGTAAGCCTAACTTCACTTTCATACGCTTTCCCCCTCGTTGCTAGTGTTTTTCTTATTGTAACATTTCACTGTTTGTATTATATACGATAATATCATTTGAATCATACTACACATTATATATGTTTACGAAAATTATCACCGACTGTGTCCGTACATTTGAAAACCATGCCTAATTTTCCGAGAACACCCTAAACAAAAAGAACCTTGAATTGTTTTTTCAAGGTCCTTTTTTGGGATTAGTCTGCTGTTGCTCTCATGGCAAAGTTTTGGGAGTAGCCAATTTTTTTAATTTCAATTGCTTTAATGTGATGGCCATCCATTGTTAAAATCTTAAATTCATAGTTAGCGAGTTGAATTGAGTCTCCTTGTTTTATATCAATTTGATGCGTTAGAATCCATCCGCTAATTGTATCCACATCTGTATCATCAATTTCTAGACCAAAGAGGTTATTTATATCACCGATTAACACTTTACCATCAACAATGGTTGTATGGTCATTTAATTTACGAATCATTGGTACTTCGTCTGAGTCAAATTCATCCCTTATTTCACCGACAATTTCTTCAATGATATCCTCAACAGTCACAAGGCCAGCAGTACCTCCATACTGATCAATCAGTATAGCCATGTGAACACGTTCCTTTTGCATCCTCACCAATAAATCATGAATAGGCGTTGATTCAATGACTTGAATAATTGGCCTTAAATAGGTTTCAACTGTCTTCGTACTGCTTCCTTTACTAGTAAAGAAATCCGTTAAAACTTCTTTCATATTAATCATACCTATAATATGATCTTTATCTCCATCTACAACTGGATAACGTGTATATTTTTCATTCGTCATGACCGCAATGTTCTCTTGTATGCTTCTATTTTTATCGATTGCTACAATTTCTGTCCTTGGTACCATGATTTCTTTTGCCACGCGATCATCGAACTCGAATATCTTGTTTACATATTTATATTCAGACTGATTTATTTCACCGTTTTTGTAACTCTCTGACAAAATAAACAGTAACTCTTCCTCAGAGTGAGCTAGTTCGTGTTTAGATGCCGATTTAAAGCCAAACATCCCTGTTAAGAATCGCGCTGAACCATTTAATAACCAAATAAAAGGGTACATTATTTTATAGAAAAACATTAAAGGTTTCGCAAATAACAGGCTAATTTCTTCGGCCTTCTGAACGGCAATTGTCTTAGGAGCCAATTCACCAATGACTACGTGTAAAAAAGTAATAAACCCAAATGCGATGGCAATTGATAAAATGCTTGATATTGAAGTAGATATATTTAATTCATTGAAAAGTGGCAGTAGTAGTTTGTGTACTGTCGGCTCACCTAACCAGCCTAGCCCAAGCGCAGTTACGGTAATGCCAAGCTGGCAGGCAGATAAATATTCATCTAGGTTTGAAATGACATTCCTCACAGCCAGTGCATTTCTACTTCCTCCTGCAACCAGTTGATCAATTCTTGTAGCTCTAATCCTTACAATCGCAAATTCAGATGCCACAAAAAAGGCAGTTAACGCAATTAATATTGCAACCATGCCTAAACTAAATATCTCCAAATATTCTCCCTACTTCGTTTTCCACGAGTAAGGATTACACCTCCTGATATAGATATTACATATTGGTATTACTTAATGAATATTTAAGAAGAAGGAATTTTATTCTTCATTCTATAGCAAGTTGGTTATTAAATATTAGAATTTTCAATTATTTTATTGTTCTAACGAATCGTTAATCATTCTCACTTCTGCCAATCCCCCATATATACTATGTATTGGTTGACCACTTTCGTGAATCACCACTTTTATATTAGTGTAGATTACATATCTCGTTTTTTCAAACTATTATGAATTCCAATCCTACAAGAAATCCCAATTGACTTGAAGTGCTGAAAAATAGGCGGAAAAATTCCGCTTAATCCGTAAAAAGCCTTGATATCAGCTTAAATAAACGGAGAAATTCCGCCTATTGACTCGAAAATCGTTAAAATTGTGTATTTCGCTCAATATAACCGGAAAAAATCCCCTTATTCACCCCAAAACAGACTCCTTTCTGGATTTAAACGGAAAATCTCCGCTTATTTACTTTCACTGGTAACTAACCTAAGTAAATTCCATCCATCAAACTTAAAGTTTATTAACAACGAAATAAAAAAATAGCATGTTAAATCCCATACGATTTAACATACTATTTGAACTGTTTTTTTCATGTTTTGCACTTCAAAAGAGAACCCATTTATTTAACCGCTTTTCTATTGTGACTTGTTTCACCCTTCCACGAGAAAAAACCACCTGAAAGTTGAGATATCTCATTCATTTTATGTCTTTTCATAATTAAGCGAGCTGCTTGTTTACTTCTAATTCCTGTTTGGCAGTATACGACAATCTCCTTGTCAGTAGGAACATCCACTTTACGCCATTTAAGCTTAGATAAAGGGACATTTATTGCACCTGGGATGTGTTTTACATTGTATTCATACGGCTCTCGAACATCAATAATAGAAAGGGATTTTGTAGATTCTATTTTATCCTTCATTTCTTGTTCATTTAAATTACGTAATCCTTTGACAGGCTTAAAACGATATACAGCAATTCCAATTAATAATCCAAGTAGAACAATGTTTATTATTGTAGAAAAATCCACGAAGCCACCAACCTTCTTATTTTCTTCTATTTTATCATTATTTTATAACACCTTCTATGAAGAAGTTTTAGGACGTGTGAAGACACAACAAAGGTGGCCCCCGAAAAGGCCACCTTTTTATCGTTTACTTAACTTTCTAATGATCCCATTACCAACTATATAGAATGAAAGAACAGTTAATGAGATTACAAGGATCCCACTAAATGGAACAATTTGATGGGAATAAATATCCCTTTGGATATTATCTAAAAGGTTTGGCCAAGATTCAGAACCATTCACAATGTTGAAACCGCCGAATTCTCCTGGCTCAAATACAACATTGATAAAGATTCCAATAACCCCTAACTGTGCAATCAAAAACAGCACTCGCCCTAGTTCATTAACAATTATCGTCACCAGTTGTGGACTTAAATTTGGTAGTAGGTATTTCTTAGACAACCCTATAGGACTGTTACCTACCACTATTCCCGCTTCATAATAATTTGTTTGTGTAATACTTACTACTAGTTTATGGACTGTCTCTCCTACTCTTCCTACCTCAAGTATTGCTAGTATAACAATGAACCAAAAAGGTCGATTTGGTGAAACAAGGAAAAACGGAATTCCAATGATCATTGCAATTAGAAAAATCGGTGGGATATAGGAAAAGAGTTGATTCCAAATGACTAAAAGTGCCTTTATCAATCGACTGTACGCTGCGCCAAAACCTAAAATAACCCCTAAGAGCATTCTGATAATCACAATACTAAAAATGATAATCATTGTTTCTCTTGCACCCATTACTAACCTACTTAACAAATCAACCCCACGGCTGTCGCTTCCTAGAAGGTACTCTTTTGAGGGTGGATATGGGGGTACAATAATCGTATTATCTTCTAAAAACTCAAACTTCTTTTCCGTTAATTCACTGTCAATAAATGGTGTATAAGGACCTATAAATGCAATTAGTATAATCAGGGCTAGTATGGTTACCCCTGCTAAAAATGTAAACTTTCTCATATTCCTGTTCCTGTTCCTTTCGGTGAAATCAGTGAATGAATAATTTTGAAGAAGGTATTAGCAAAGAAAATAATGAGAGTAAACATGATTACAAACCCGAATTTCGCATTGATATCTGCTCTTAGAAAATGGAAGGCAGCACCACGATAGTTTGACAGATATTCTACAATAAATAAATTGGATAAAACATAAAGTGTTAATGTGTTACTGTTCACTACTATTTTTTGGAGTGCATTTTTTAACATATGTAAATTAACGATTTTGAAATAACTTACTCCTTTAGAACGTGCTGTATTAATGTAATCCATTTTCTCTTCTTCTACTAAACTTGTATACGTAATATTTGCAATAAAAAACAAAGGGTAGATTGCTAGAAAGATGATACCCACAATTTGATTATCTATCTTTTCATGTCCATATAAGTCAACGTGTGGAAACACTCCGATTTGATATAGAAACATTAGTAATAATTGTAGGAAAATCATAAAAAATAAATCAGGAATCGATAACATCATCCAAGTTGTACCACTCCCAACTCCGACTCTTTTTCCCTTCACTAAAAAATCAAATACCCCTTTAATAATTCCGAAAAAGAAGCCTATTAATATTGCCGGAATAATTAACTTTAAGCTTCTAAGTGTCATTTCCATAACATGTGTTTCTATGGTATCTCCAGTCTTATAAAGACCTAATCCTCCGTTTTCCTCCAAGGCGATGAAGAAGTCTTTTACATTTGTGATATGGTCATTAAAATTATAATGATAAACTGCATCTTCAAGTTGCCCAGTTGTATCTGCAACAAGGCTATAGTCTCTTGGAATTAAGATAATAAGTAATAAAAAGCATGCAGCTAACATCCATAACACAAACTGTTTTATCACCCCGATAACGATGTCTTTCATCTTGCTCCCCCTGTTCTAAAAAGCTAAGTTCACTTTCTATCTAGCTTAGCTTTATATAAAATGCCTAGTCTGCACTGGCTGATTCTTCAATAATGCCCTCTTTCGTGACACGGTAATGCAGGATTTGCCCATTTTTTACATAATAAATTGAAAACACATCAACAATGTCATCGTCTCCAAATTCTACAGTTAATTGTGCCTTCATTTGCCCACTTTGAAGACCTGAAACATCAACTGAAATGACACCTTCTTCATAGACGTAATTTTCGTTTGCAAAATCATATCTCCAAACTAGATATTGATTCGCATTAACTGATACAGCAGGTTCTCCGTAAAGGTTCTTTATTTCCTCTTGATTTAGACCAAGTAAATTTTCACCTTTAATCGAATCAACTAGACTTTCTTCGGGTTTTTCTTCATTATCCTTGGTATCTTTCGTATCCTTTTTATTTTCCTCATCCTCAGTTTTTGAAGGATCTTCCTTCTCTATCTCGTTACTAGGAGAAGATTCACTAGGGTTAGGCTCGGTTGGACCATTCGCATCAGTAGACTGCTCTTTATTACTGCAAGCAATTAAACTCGCTATAATTAGTCCAATGACTAAGAATTTACTCTGTTTCAAAGCTACACATCCCTTGTTAGTTTTATTTCTTGTTATACTATTTAAATATATTAATTTTCAAAATTAATTAAAATTTTTTAATAGTTAACATTTTATATTTTACAAACAAATAACAAAAAAAGGAAGTGATTTTCACAATTATATTTCAATTTCATTACAATTAATTTACAAAAAAACTCTCAATAAGTGTAAACATCACTTTTTGAGAGTTTTTTTGTTAACCTTGTTTATTAACCGGTACAATATTGTCAATTTCATTTAGTAGATAATGTTCTACCATTTTAGTATCTTCCTTGTATATGAGAAGGCTTTCTCCATTGAATTGAACGATTCTGCCAAGGACTTCTTTGCGACCTACTTTCTTTAATACCACTTCAATATATAGTAACTGATTATTGTTAACCCAGTTTTGAATTTGTTCATTGAACGTATCCATCTTTAATTCCTCCCTTTGCTAGCTCAAACAGATCTGGATTGCATTGTGTATTATGTCTTCTGCGAAAATTAGCACACTTATATAAAGAGGATGTTTTACTAATAAAACAAAAAACCACCTTTATAGGTGGATTATGTCGTAAATGATCCATCCCACGGCGACCCGGCTATCATAGCAAAAGATTGCGTTAGACCCGAAGTTTTGCGTCCCTACCTTTCGATAGGTTTGCCATTATCAGAGATAAGTTTTAGCATATAATATTTAATTTTAACATTATTTATAGGGAAATAAATCACTCCAAAATTAACCAATCCCCTTTTAATTCTATTTCCAACAAAAATAGCCCCACAAGATGAATGTCTTGTAGGGCTATTTATTAGTTTTCCTGAACTTCTTTACGATTTTTCTTGAACATCTTAGATAAGACTTCATATACGATAGGAACAATAATAAGTGTTAATAAGGTTGAACTTGTTAGTCCACCAATTACTGTTATTCCAAGTCCTTTAGAAATCAATCCGCCTCCACCCTCAGAGCTGATTGCAAGAGGTATCAAGGCACCAATTGTAGCAATTGCAGTCATAAGGATTGGACGAAGACGTGTTGCTCCTGCCTCTAGGATTGCTTCACGCATCGATAAACCATCACGTTCCATATGAATAATACGGTCTACAAGTACAATAGCATTTGTTACGACAATACCTATCAACATTAATAGACCCATCATAACAGAAACTGAAATTGTTTCACCTGCAATCAATAAGCCGACAAAAGATCCGATAACAGCAAATGGTAGAGAGAATAGAATAGCAAATGGAGCCACACCCTCTCCAAAAGTCACAACCAGAATGAAGTACACAATCGCAATAGCTGCAAGCATCGCTAGCCCAAGCTGCGTGAATGTCTCATTCATATCAGCTGCTACCCCAGCTACACCGACAGTTACACCCTTTGGTAAATCTAGTTGATCAATTGCTTTATCTACTTCATTAGTTGCTTTTGAAATATCATCACCAATAATCGTTCCTGATACGCTTGCATAGTATTCACCTTTACTACGAGCTAGTGTATTTAGAGTTGTGCCTTTTTCCACAGTTACAAGGTCTGAAAGTGGCATCATTGTACCAAGAGCAGTCGGTACTTGTGTTGCTAGTATATCATCAATTGACTTCGGCACAGCCGCTTGTTCCTGTTGTAGAATCACTTCTAGAGTATCTCCGTCTTTTTCAACAGTAGTAATAACCTCTTCCGTTGATGAAGGCCTTAACATCATGACAATTTGCCCTGTTGTTAAACCGTACTGTAATAATTCGTCTTGCTTTACCTTGAATGTATATTCTACATACGCATCCTCTGCACTTGATGAAACATCTTCTAAACTACTATTTTCTGCCATAACGTCTTCTAACATCTTTACTGCTTCATTTAAATCATTCAAATTTTCACTGTATAAAGTATAGCTTAGTTCATTTGTTGACATTGACATTGAAGTAAAGTTTTGACTTTTCCATTCACCACTTTGGCCAATGTTAAATACATATTCTTCAATATCTTCACGGACACCAGGGAAATCTTCCATTTTTGGATCAAAGATAAGATACATTAATGCCCCATCTCCACTTCCACCCATCATGGCAGTCATTGGGTCTCCACTTTCAGTGACAGATAATTGTACGATATCGATGTCGTCATGTTGTAATAACTCTTCTTCTACAACTTCAATGTTTGCTAGCGTTTCTTCCATTAGCTCACCTGTTGCAGGAGTATACGTTAGGTACATAACTTTTTCTTCTTCACTTCCCATAAAACTAAATCCAATCAAAGGGGTAAGCGCAAGGCTTCCTACTAGTAGTAATATTGAAATGATAGATGTAATAATTTTATGGTTAAGCGTCCATTCTAAAATACCTTTATACCAATTCGATAGTTTCCCTACCTCTTTGTGGTTGCTCTCGGTTTTCTCACTATATAGCTTTCTCTTGAATAGATAATGAGATAACGCAGGAACAATCGTAACCGCAACAATTAATGATGCTCCTAATGCAAACGTCATTGTTAATGCGAATGGCATGAATAATTCACCAACCATACCGCCAACAAAAATTAGTGGAGCAAACACTGCAACCGTGACTAGTGTTGAAGATAGGATTGGTTTAAACATTTCTATTGTTGCTTCACGTATAAGTGCTCGACCTGTTAGCTTTTCTTCTTTTAAATGAAGACGTCGATAAATATTTTCGACTACAACAATCGAGTCATCGATTACACGACCAATTGCCACAGTAATTGCACCTAATGTCATTATATTTAGGGTAATATCCAACCAGTTTAGTAACAGTAATGCCATAAAAATGGATACTGGGATAGAAATGATTGATATAACGGTTGATTTAAAGTCACGTAGGAATAATAGAATAATCAATACTGCTATCAATCCACCGAACAGAGCCTTTTCAATCATAGTGGCCACTGATTTTTCAATTGGTGCACCTTGATCTACTGAAATATCAATAATAAGACCCTCTAAATTAGTGGTTTCTTCTTCAACAAGCTCTTTAACACGATTTACAACATCAACCGTGTTAGCCTGTTGACCTTTAACAATTTGAATTGCAATAGCATCTTTACCATTTGTTCGGGAAACAGATTGTACTTTTCCTACAACTTCAATTGTGGCAAACTCGCTAAGTTTTACAAATGGCAATGGTTGTACTTCTGTTGGAGTCACAGGAATAAGCATTTCCTTCAACTCATCTGCTGTCATGAACTTACCGTCAACAGCTACTGCTTGTTCACCATCTTCAAACTCGTAAAGCCCTAAAGAAACAGCTAAGTCACTTGCTTGAATCATTTGCTTTACATTGTCTTCAGTAATACCGAACTCAGCCATTTTTTCTTCATTATAAGTAAGATGCACTTCTTCAATATGCTGACCAGTAATTGTTGCCGATGCAACGCCATCTATCCTTTCAATTTTCGGAAGGATAATCTCCTCGACTGTAGCGGTTAATTCTACAACATTCTCTTCCTCACTACTTACACTTAAAGCAACAACTGGCATCATGTTCATGCTTATTGCTGTAATGACCGGTTCTTGAGCTCCTTCTGGTAAAGTCACAGCATCTAGTGCAGATTCAAGTGCACGTTTTGCCTCGTCCATATCTATGCCATATTCATATTCCACCTGTATACTTGACATGTTAGAATATGAATTTGAAAACACTGATTTTACATCTTCTAAATTCTCTACTGCTTTTTCTAATGGTATTGATACTTCATCCATCACTTGTTCAGGAGTTGCACCAGGATATACACCCATTACCATTAAATAAGGTATTGATATATCTGGGATCGTCTCTGTTTTCATTTGCGTTCCTGAATAAATTCCTGATACAGTTATAATGATAGTAAGTAACCATACTGCTAACTTATTTTTTAATACAAAATTAACCAAGCCTTTCATACTTACACATACCCCCAATTGACTTATCAGACTCAGTTACTTATACTAATGACTAATCGGTCAATTGTCAATCATTAAATCTGGGAGAGATAGAAATGATAAAAAAACAATTAATAATGGAGAAGGCAATAGAGCTCTTTGCAAAACAAGGGTTTGAGGCAACTTCAGTCCAGCAAATAACGGAGCACTGCGGCATTTCGAAGGGTGCGTTTTACTTATCCTTCAAGTCAAAAGATGAGTTGATTATAGCACTCATTGATCATTTCATGATTCAGATTATCTCAGATATTGACTACATGGTCAAAAATTCAGAAGAAAGTAATGAACTATTATATAAATTTTACTATTCAACCTACCACTCATTCCATAAACATGCGGATTTCGCTAAAATGTTCATGAAAGAACAAACTCAAACGTTTAATCCTGAATTCATTTCCAGAACCCGCTACTATGATAGCCTAATTGATAAAATCATCCTAACAATGATTGAGCGCTTGTATGGTGACAGTGTCAGAGAAACAAAATATGATTTACTTTTTTGTATAAAGGGCTTTATGAGAACATATTCTGAGTTATTTTTATTTTATAATGTCACATTAGATCTAAATTTACTTTCCAAATCGCTTGTAGAGAAAACAAATCTACTTGCAAAACATACATCCATCCCTTTTATCTCACAAGAACTTATGAAAATGTTTGAGCTTTCAACTTTTGAGGAAGTAACGAAGGAACAAATACTTAAGGTATTGGAGCAGAAGATTGAGGAATTAACAGAATCCATCGAGAAAGAATCACTAATTTTAATAAAACAGCATATTATTGATTCGAATTTAAGCCAGGCAATTATAAAGGGATTGGTCGAAAATATTCGAAATCACCCTCATTGTAAATCAGTCTCTTATTTGCTTGATCGTTATTTCCAATTTTAAAAACTTGGAAGAGAAAACTATTCTCAACATAAAAAAGTCCTCCTAGACATTCTAGGAGGACTTTTATCATTACCCTTTATTCAACTGTAACACTTTTCGCAAGGTTACGTGGTTTATCAACATCACAATCACGGTGAAGTGCTGCGTAATAGGAGATAAGCTGTAATGGAATAACTGATACTAGTGGTGTAAGCATTTCGTTAACCGTCGGCAATACATAACGGTCTTCTTCTTCTTCAAGACCTTTCATTGAAATAATACAAGGGTTTGCACCACGTGCAACTACCTCTTTTACATTTCCACGAATACCTAAGTTAACATGCTCTTGTGTAGCTAGTGCGATAATTGGTGTTCCATTTTCAATTAAAGCAATCGTACCGTGCTTTAACTCTCCTCCAGCAAAACCTTCTGCTTGGATATAGGAAATTTCTTTTAACTTTAATGCTCCCTCAAGGCCTACATAGAAGTCTAACGTACGGCCAATGAAGAAACAATTTCTTGTTGTTGATAAATATTCACGCGCGATTTCTTCCATTTCCTCTTTAGCATCACATAAAACTTCCATTGCGTTTGCAACAATTCCAAGCTCTTGAATTAAATCAAATTCTAAATTAATTCCTTTTGATTCTGCTGTAACAGCAGCAAGGATAGATAATACAGCAATTTGAGCAGTGTAGGCTTTTGTTGATGCAACTGCAATTTCAGGACCAGCGTGTAATAATAGCGTATAATCCGCTTCACGTGAAAGAGTTGAACCTGGTACGTTCGTAATCGTAAGTGCTTTATGACCCAATTCTTTAACTTGAACAAGCACTCCTCGGCTATCTGCCGTTTCTCCACTTTGAGAAATGAAAATAAATAATGGATTCTCAGATAGAATTGGCATGTTATATGCAAATTCACTTGCCACATGTACTTCTACCGGAATTCTTGCCATTTTTTCAATATAGTGCTTTCCAACAAGGCCAGCATGGTAACTTGTTCCTGCAGCAACAATATATATGCGATCTGCTGCATTCATTGCTTCAACAATTTCCTTGTTGATCGTTAATCTATTTTCATTCCCTTGGTACTGTTGGATGATTTTTCTCATCACTAACGGTTGCTCATCAATTTCTTTTAACATGTAATGAGGATACGTACCTTTTTCAATGTCGCTAGCATCAAGCTCTGCAGTGTAAGGATTACGTGAAATAACCTCACCATCAAGGTTTTTAATGATCACTTCATCTTCTCGTACAAGTACCATTTCTTTATCCATTAACTCAACATATTGGTCAGTTACTTGCAACATTGCCATTGCATCACTCGCAACTACATTGAAATTATCACCAAGACCCACTAGTAATGGACTTTTATTTTTAGCTACATAAATTGTATTAGCATCTTCATGATCTAATAACGCAAGGGCATATGAGCCTTTTAAAATCGATAACGTTTTACGTAACGCTGCTTCAGTATCTAAACCTTCGTTAACGAAACGCTCGATGATTTGTACAATAATCTCTGTATCAGTTTCACTTTTCAATTGAACATTTTGTATATATTCACGTTGGAGGATCGAATAGTTTTCGATTACACCATTATGAACCAACGTAAAACGACTTGAATTACTTTGATGTGGATGTGCATTAACTTTGCTAGGTACTCCATGAGTTGCCCAACGTGTATGCCCGATTCCAACTGGTGCTTGGACTGATTCATCAACAATATCACGTAAAACCGCTATACGACCTTTTTCTTTGAATACACGAACTCCTTGTTCGTTCATTACAGCAATACCTGCTGAGTCGTATCCACGATATTCCAGCTTTTCTAAGCCTTTTAATAAAATTTCCTTTGAATCTTGTTGACCAATATATCCTACAATTCCGCACATATGATTTCTTCCTCCTTGAATTGGAGAACAAGAAAGTGGGGACACTCTCTTGCCCCCTTAAGTTTTAGTATTTTCAAGTATGAAATCAATATCCTTTCGTTTGTGCAAAGAGTTGCCTCTTTGTTTTTCAAGAAGGAATTACGGTTGTGATTTTACCAACCGGGAGGTATCCGCCGAAAGTTCGATAATCCTCCTCCTCGTCAACTAAACTCTAATTTCGTTCATGAATTTAGTTCAGGCGCTTATTTAATTATATCAACCTCTATCCTCACTTTCTATTCCTGAGTAAATGAAACACGATTTATCATACCAACTAACTGTAAAAAGGTCAATAATTAACGTCTATTTTACCAGTAATTGTTAGATAAAAATTAACCGTATAATTAAAAAATATGCATAGATTGGCAATTTTGTGCCACTCTATGCATATTTTGGTTTCTATTCTATACCCATTTCTTGTTGGATTACGTCTACGATTCTTTGAACGTACTGATTACATAACTCTTCTGTTGAAGCTTCAGCCATAACACGAACTAGTGCTTCTGTACCGGATGGCCTAACTAGAATACGACCATTACCATTCATTTCATTTTCAACTTCTTCTATGATTTGTTTTACCTTTTCATTGTCAGTAACATGATGCTTATCTGTTACCTTTACATTCACTAGTAGTTGTGGAAACTTCTTCATTTCACTCGCTAACTGTGACAATGGCTTTTTAGTAACCTTCATAATGTTAACTAATTGAAGTCCAGATAATAAACCATCGCCTGTCGTATTATAATCAAGGAAGATAATATGCCCCGATTGCTCTCCACCTAGATTATAACCACTTTTTCTCATTTCTTCGACCACATATCGATCGCCTACAGCTGTTTGTGCACTTTGTATACCATTTGCTTCTAATGCTTTGTAGAAGCCTAAATTGCTCATTACCGTTGAAACAACTGTCTGATGCTTCAATCTGCCATTCTCATTTAGATATTTGGCACATATATACATAATTTGATCGCCGTCAACAATATCACCATTTTCATCAATTGCTATTAAACGATCACCATCCCCATCAAATGCTAGACCTACATCTGCACCTTTTTCCTTTAAAAAAGCAGAAAGGGCTTCAGGGTGTGTTGAACCTACCCCCTCATTAATATTTAGTCCGTTTGGAGAGGTACCCATTGTAGAGATATCTGCATCTAAATCAGCAAATAAATGTGTTGCTAAGGAAGAAGTTGCACCATGTGCACAATCTAGCGCAACATGGATACCAGAAAAGTCCTCATCTACCGTCTGCTTTAAGAATTGAAGATATTTTTGGCCACCCTCAAAATAATCATTTACTTGTCCTAGTTGGGCTCCTACTGGTCTTGGAAGGTGATCTTCACTTTGATCCAATAGTTCTTCAATTTCTTTTTCTTGATCGTCTGAAAGTTTAAATCCATCTGGACCAAAGAACTTTATTCCGTTATCCTGCACAGGATTGTGAGAAGCAGAAATCATTACACCTGCTTGTGCACCTAATGCTTTTGTTAAAAAGGATACACCTGGAGTAGACATTACTCCAAGTCTCATTACTTCTGCACCGATGGATAGTAAGCCTGCTACTAAGGCTCCTTCAAGCATATGTCCAGATATACGCGTATCACGCCCTATTAATACTTTTGGACGCTCTTTATCCTTTGTTAGAACATATCCCCCAAAACGACCAACCTTAAAAGCTAGTTCAGGAGTTAGCTCACTATTTGCAATTCCGCGAACTCCATCCGTACCAAAATATTTACCCATTCATTTATCGCTCCTTTATAATAACTCACCGCTTCTCTACGGTTTCTCAGTAATATTAACTTTGACTTCTACCCGTGGCAGTACCCACGAAATATTTTGAGGTCCATTCACTTCAATTCTTATGTTATGTTCACCTATACCTATGTCTGTTAAATTAATATATAACTCAATATCAGATGGGTCAATCTCATCTAAGAGTGTTGGCGCACCTAGTACTTCAACATCCAAAGTACCGTTTTCTGGATCAATAAACTCTAGTTGCAATTGTTCTCTTAACCCAAAAGTTTGAATCGGTAAATTTGTAAAGGTTCTACTTTCCTCTTTTTCTATTTCAATTGTAACTTTGATAACTTCTGGTGATATTTTCTTTACACCTTCTGGAACAGGAATTGGAATATCCAATGTAGTATCATTTGTTAATTCTGAAATATCAACTGTTACTCCGTCTATGAACTCAATTTTATCGATTATTTCTTTAGGGCCATATACTGTGATCTCACTTGGAATCGCTTCAATGTTTACTATGCTTAGTCCTTGCTGTAAAGTACCTTTTCTATTGATCTTAAAAGGAACCTTCTTGCTTGGACTCGAGATTGGTACGGTTATGTCAACAACTGAAGGCTCAACCTCTACAGAAAGAACATTGCCGTTTTTATCATACACTGCTACTCGGGCCTCTGTTTCTACTGTTTCATTAACACCAGTAAGATCAACAATTGCCTTAACCAATGCAATCTTTTCAACTTCTTCTTTTGCACCAATAATTTTCACACTATTCGGCTTAACAATAGGTTCCTCTGCGATATAACCTTCTTTAATTTTATCTTTATTAATAAAATCAACTTCTACAGGATAATTCTCAGATACTCTTTCCTGTATCGTTACTCTTACAGTCGCAGGGTCAATTATAACTTCAATTTTTTCTGAAACATTCCTATATTTAAGATTTACATTATGAGTACCAATTCCTAGGTCTCGTAAATCAGCAAACACTTCAATATCCCGCTGAAGACTTGCTGTTTTCGTTACTCCTGTTGGGCCTTCCAAGGTTACCTTTGCATATTGAGGCATACCTGAAATAACTAGGTTTTCACTATCATAATACGTTGTTATTGGAACATCTGTCAGTGTCTCTACATCCCGTGATGCTGTAGGAAAAGATGGCCCTGGAGGACTTGGCTGTGTTTCAAAGCTTACAGACATAAACAACATAAGTGCTAATAGTAAAGCAACTATTTTCATAAACCATCTATTGTTCATAAATTTATCCATTTTTCTTCCCCCTCCATTGCCAAAGAGTCGAGGAAGTAGAGCTATTTTTAGCTTGCAGTTCACGGACTAACATCTCACGAAATGCATCTTGCTTTAATTCACGATGTAACTCACCATTCTTTGTTAAAGAAATACTACCTGTTTCCTCTGAAACAACAACTGTAATACTATCTGTTACCTCACTTATACCTAACGCTGCTCTATGTCTTGTACCTAATTCTTTTGAAATAAATGGACTCTCAGAAAGGGGGAGGTAACAAGCTGCTGCAGCTACTTTATTTTTCTGGATAATCACAGCTCCATCATGTAGTGGAGTATTTGGAATAAACGTATTTATTAATAATTCCGAAGTAATTTTAGCATCTAAACCTATACCGGTTTCTATGTAGTCACCCATACCTGTCTCACGCTCAATTGAAATTAAAGCCCCTATACGACGTTTTGCCATATAGTCAGTCGCTTTTACAAGAGAATCTATAAACGACGTTTGCTCGTCCTCTTCGGGAGCATTCGTACGTGAAAATAGCTTTCCCCTACCCAGTTGCTCTAGTGCTCTCCGTAATTCTGGCTGAAAAATAATAATAATCGCTAAAAATCCCCACGTCAATGCCTGGTCCATGAGCCATTGTAGTGTGTTAAGCCCTAAAACACTACTTAACATCCTAATAATGATAATAACAGTGATTCCTTTTAATAATTGCACAGCCTTTGTACCACGAATTACCATTATTAATTTATAAATGACAAACCAAACAAGGAGAATATCTATAATATAGCCGAGGTAATCTAAAAATGGTAGTTCTCCAAATGGCATTATTCTCACACTTCCTCCAATGTTCAAAATTTCCAATTCAAATCATAATTTATCAAAAAACCTGGATAACTTCCTAAAATTTATCTATATAATTATATCATAAAGGTTTTATACACTGTTTACAAATAAGAGCAGTGATAAAGAGTGACAAAAAAGACCACCGTTTGAACTGCCCTAAAATTGTCTTAACAATTGGAGAACAATTCAATATGAGGTGGTCTAAGATAAAGAGTTTTCTTCTTCTTCAAAAACATCAACTACTTCATTTGCTACCTTTTTAATGTGATACCATAACCATTCAAAAAGCTCATTGACTTCTTTTATTTCTCCGGTTACATGACCTGCAGATGCCAAGTACTTATCACCGTTGATAATTGTTACATTGCCTTTAACTTGCCCTTCAATAATAATGGTACCATTCCGAACAACGATATCTTCCTTAATAACCTTATCCTCTGGAACAATCACAGTATTATTTTCAATGATTAGATCCGTTTGTTTAGATACCGAGAACTCCTGGTTTTCATTCCAAATTGAAAAAATACTTCCAAGCATCAATACACAAAATAAAGATGCTGCAGTAAGTAAGGGATGTATCCTAAACCATCTTCTCATACTTACTGTCTTTTTCTCCTTAGGAAGGTTTTGCATTATCTTCATTGTGAAATCATCTGGTGCAACAACATGGGAAGTGCTTTGCACAAAAGCAATAGCCTTCTCTAATTCATAAAAGTGTCTTGAACAGTCCTCACATTTCTGTAAATGGCTACGAAGTTTAATTTCTTCATTATGTTCAATCTCTTCATCCAGGTATTTATGC
This sequence comes from Cytobacillus luteolus, assembly GCF_017873715.1. Lineage (NCBI taxonomy): Bacteria > Bacillati > Bacillota > Bacilli > Caryophanales > Bacillaceae > Litchfieldia > Litchfieldia luteola. The sequence goes on along the minus strand of NZ_JAGGKM010000013.1, from coordinate 3,393 downwards.
ATTAACTCAACTATTTCAGTAGGACAATTCATTATTATCACCCCTATTACAAGTGTCGCAATTGATTTCTTAGAGCTTCGCGGCCCCTATGAATTCTTGTCTTCACTGTACCTACTGGTAAATCTAGGATCTCACTTATTTCCTTTAAAGATAATTCGTCAATGTATTTCAACACGATGACTGAACGGTATTTATCAGGTAGCTTTAGAATTTCTTTTTGGATTGTTTCCTGTAATTCTAAACTCTCTACCTCATCTTCTGGAAGTGAAACATCTGCAGCAACCTGAGAGTACATTGTTAGACCTTCAGCACCGGCTACTTCAGCATCCAAATAATAATCAGGTTTCTTCTTTCGAATCCTGTCTATTGATAGATTGGTTGCAATCCTGTAAAGCCAAGTTGAAAACTTTCTCTTTGTATCATAGCTATGAATATTAACATAAGCCCTTAAGAAAGCTTCCTGTGCTATATCTTCTGCCTCATGCCTGTTTCCCAGCATCCTATAACACAACTGGAATACTTTATCTTTGTATAGTTCAACTATTTCAGCGAAGGCATTTTGGTCACCATTTTTTATTTGCTTTATTCTATTTTTTACGATTGTTTCCATTATATAACCTCCGCTTCACTGCGGGTCTATGTATTTTACGATTGAAAATAAAAAAGGTTTCAATTTATTTTCACATTTTATATTTTAGCAAATATTAGGAGGAGATGTTTAAAAAACTTCAAAATTGGTTAAATAATTTATAAGTCCCATCCTAAAGGAGGATTTATCATGACTAATAACGAACAGCAGTTAATGGATAAAATCGAACATTACAGAGAAAGAATGGTTCAGTTGGCAACGAATACTTCGCTAAAAGAAGATGAGGTCATAAAGCTATCTTGCACACTTGATAATCTACTCATTGAATATCAAAAACTTCAAATGATAAATATAAAACAGTAACTCACCTCCTGAGTTACTGTTTTGCTCTAATAGACTACTATAACAATTTCTCTCCAAACAACGAACCCATTAGTGCTACTGCCACTGATGCCGTTTTATTTCTTTCATCTAGAATTGGATTGACCTCTACAAACTCTGCAGAAGTTATTACACCAGCTTCAGCCAGCATTTCCATCGCTAAATGACTTTCTCTATAACTAATACCTCCAATTACAGGAGTCCCTACTCCTGGTGCATCATGAGGATCTAAGCCATCTAAATCTAATGATAAGTGAACTCCGTCTGTACGATCTTTTAGATAAGAGATTGTTTCCTCCATAACCTTAGTCATACCAATTCGATCAATCTCATGCATTGTATATACTTTAATACCTAATTCTTTGATAAGAATCTTTTCACCTTCATCTAATGACCTAGCACCAATGATGACAATATTTTCTGGCTTAACCTTAGGACCATATCCAGCAATTTCAGTCAAAGTTGGATGGCCTAGACCTAAACTAACCGCTAAAGGCATTCCATGAATATTGCCTGATGGTGATGATTCAGCTGTATTAAGATCTCCGTGTGCATCATACCAAATCACACCTAAATTATTGTAATGTTTTGCAACTCCAGCTAAAGTTCCAATTGCAATGCTATGGTCACCACCAAAAACAAGTGGGAATGTATCAGCATTGATAGCTTCATCAATTTTCTTTGCTAGTTTGGTATTACCTTCAGCAACAGCCTTTAAATTTCTTAGATTCCCTTCTGAGAGTTTATCTAATTTCTCGGGTCTACTAATTTCAATATCACCTAAGTCATCAATTTCATAATGTAAGTTTTCTAATCTATCTACAACACCCGCATAACGAATAGCACTTGGCCCCATATCGACACCACGTCGCATTTGTCCGAAATCCATGGGTACTCCAATAATTGAAATCTGTTTTTTCTTCATCTGGTATTCCTCCCCTTCCCTTTCCTCTATTTTATCGTCAAATAGGGCAATGACTCAACTCGACAACAATGTGAATATATATACGAAGGTCTTTAGGTACATACAGGGAGGTTGATTCGATAAAAATAAAAAAACCTTAAATCAAAGGATTTAAGGTTGAATTGTTGTATGTATGGTGGAGCCTAGCGGGATCGAACCGCTGACCTCCTGCGTGCAAGGCAGGCGCTCTCCCAGCTGAGCTAAGGCCCCAGGTGCTTCCTGGAGCGGAAGACGGGATTCGAACCCGCGACCCCCACCTTGGCAAGGTGGTGTTCTACCACTGAACTACTTCCGCATATAGTATATATTATTTTTTTGCTAACGCAAAAAAATGGTGAGCCATGAAGGATTCGAACCTTCGACCCTCTGATTAAAAGTCAGATGCTCTACCAACTGAGCTAATGGCTCGTACTAATAAATGAGATATTACTTTTGTTAACGTCTTGATAAACAATTTAGGCAAGAGCATCTATTCGTGTCCTCATCTCAGGAAGCTTATGCAAGTAGCAGCTCGATGAGTACAATTCGTAGATTATTCAAGATGCATCGCTCATTGCTCTACCAACTGAGCTAATGGCTCGTACTAATAAAAGGCTTATCACTTATAATAAAAATGGCTGGGCTAGCTGGATTCGAACCAACGCATGACGGAGTCAAAGTCCGTTGCCTTACCGCTTGGCTATAGCCCATTGATGAAAGTAAATAAGAATGGTGGAGGGGGACGGATTCGAACCGCCGAACCCGGAGGGAGCGGATTTACAGTCCGCCGCGTTTAGCCACTTCGCTACCCCTCCACAATGGAATGGTGCCGGCGAAAGGAGTCGAACCCTCGACCTACTGATTACAAGTCAGTTGCTCTACCAACTGAGCTACACCGGCAAATTATGAAAGTAATAATATTATGTGTTTTTTTAAGGACGTTATTTTCGCTATGCGAAAAAACGTTGGTGGAGGATGACGGGATCGAACCGCCGACCCCCTGCTTGTAAGGCAGGTGCTCTCCCAGCTGAGCTAATCCTCCAATATAATGAAAGTTATTCTATTTAAGAAATTATGCTGCGTTCATTTCACTTTGTGAAATTAAGGACAGTTATTTTCGCTTCGCGAAAAAACTTTGGTGACCCCTACGGGATTCGAACCCGTGTTACCGCCGTGAAAGGGCGGTGTCTTAACCGCTTGACCAAGGGGCCATTCTATTCGTATAAGCTTCCAACCGGGATTGAACCGATGACCTCTTCCTTACCATGGAAGTGCTCTACCTACTGAGCTATGGAAGCAAGTGGCTCCACAGGCAGGACTCGAACCTGCGACCGATCGGTTAACAGCCGATAGCTCTACCACTGAGCTACTGTGGAATAATCACAGCCTGGCAACGTTCTACTCTCACAGGGGGAAACCCCCAACTACCATCGACGCTGAAGAGCTTAACTTCCGTGTTCGGCATGGGAACGGGTGTGAC
>NZ_JAGGKM010000012.1 GCF_017873715.1 Cytobacillus luteolus | reverse complement strand
AAACCTCATATTGAGGGCTCATAAATCCGTTTATGTGACCTCATTTCGCCCGAAACCTCATATTGAGGGCTCATAAATTCGTTTATGTGACCTCAACTTACTTAAATAGCTCTGATGAGGTCACATTAAATCATTTATGCGACCTCTACTAGGCTGTTTTTATCCTTTCAGGTCTAATAAACCAGTTTAATTTAACAATAATAAAAAGGGATTAACTAGTTCCCTAATTAATCCCTTTTCAAATCATACTATGACAGTAGTGCACGGTCGTTTGTCATTTTTGTTCCACGAATTCGCTGGAATTCGTTTAGTAGCTTTTCGATGGTTAGGTCTTTTTTCTTGTTTTCTTCTACTTCTAGAATGATTTGGCCTTTGTCCATCATGATTAGGCGATTGCCTAGGTCTAGGGCTTGTTGCATGTTATGGGTAACCATTAGGGTTGTGAGTCCATATTTTTCAACAATCTCTTTTGTTAGATTGGTGATTAACTCTGCCCTTGATGGATCCAGTGCAGCAGTATGTTCATCTAATAATAGAATGGCAGGCTCGGTAAATGTCGCCATTAATAAGGAAAGTGCCTGCCTTTCACCACCAGATAATAAGCCAACTTTTGCATACAAACGGTTTTCTAGACCTAGATGTAGAGATTCTAATACTTCCTTGAAATATTCTTTTCTTTTTTTGGTAACACCTATTCTTAGTGTCCTTTGTTTATTTCGGGAGTAAGCCATGGCCAAATTCTCTTCAATCGTCATATTTGGAGCTGTCCCAGCCATCGGATCCTGGAAGACCCTGCCTATTAGTTTAGCTCGTTTGTATTCCGACATTGAGGTTACATCTTTACCGTCAATTACGACATTACCAACATCCGGCGTTAATACTCCTGATATCACATTCATTAACGTCGACTTGCCAGCACCATTACTTCCAATTATCGTGACAAAATCCCCTCGTTTAAGAGTTAAATTCGTCCAATCAAGTGCTATCTTCTCATCAGGTGTGCCCTCATTAAACACTTTATGAATCTGATTTAAATGCAGCATTTGATTCCCCCCTTTCGGAAGTAGCAGCCGCAAATTTCAAGGCTTCTGATTGTTTCTTAGCTTTTCGTTTTTTATCACGGGAATGTGCAAGGAATTTAGGCATAACAAGTGCTAAAATTACGATGGTTGCAGTGATTAGTTTCATGTCACCCGGCTCAAGGAAATCAACCCTAAGCGCTAGTGTAACCACAATTCGATAAATAATCGCTCCACCAATAACAGCTAATGTAGTTCTAGCAATTGTTTTTGTCCCAAACAATGCTTCCCCAATAATAACAGACGCTAGACCAATGATAATCATACCTATCCCCATACCAACATCTGCGAAGCCGCCTTGCTGTGCAATTAAAGCTCCTGAAAAAGCAACCATGGCATTGGAGAGTCCAAGCCCTACGATTACCATCATATTGGTATTAGCTGAAAGACTTCGAATCATACGCTGATTATCACCCGTTGCACGGATGGCTAAGCCAATCTCTGTTTTTAAAAAACGGTCAATTAGGAATTTCAGTAATAAGGTTACCACAATCATAAAGATCAAAATTCCCCATGTTCTTGGTAAACTATCACCCAATCCTACTAAGGTTAAAATCTGATTAAAAAATGCATCAATTCCTGTTTTTTCCCATGCTTCTCTAACCTGCGTAAACATCGTATCGGTATTTAATAGAGATACATTTGACTTACCCATTATTCTAAGATTAATAGAATAAAGTGCAATCATCATCAAAATACCGGAAAGAAGAGCATTGATTTTTCCTACTGTATGAATAATTCCAGTAATACAGCCGGCAATAAAGCCTACAACTAATGCGAGCATTGTAGCTGTAAATGGATTAACCCCACTTACAATTAACGTTGCTGCAACAGCTGCACCTGTTACAAAGCTTCCGTCAACTGTTAAATCTGGAAAGTCAAGCACACGAAAGGATAAGTAAACACCTATCGCCATAATCGCATAGATGATTCCTGATTCAAATGCTCCGAATATCGCTGTAAACACTAAGAACCATCCTCTCTATTCTCCGTCAAAGAACTCCCCTAGTTTTTCCCACTCAGAATCCACTTCTAATCCCTGTGCCTCTGCAGCTTTAGTATTAATCATAAGCTTCATGCTATCTGGTAATTCAACATTAATTTCTGAAGGTTTCTTCTCACCTTTTAAAATTTTCGCAGCCATTAAACCAGATTGGTAGCCAAGGTCAAAGTAACTGAAACCACTTGCTGCTACTGCACCTTTTTTCATAGAATCTAATTCACCAACGAATAAAGGAAGTTTCTTTTCATTCGCAACTGAAATAACAACATCTAATGCAGAAACAACTGTATTGTCGGTAGGAATATAAATGGCATCAACGCGTCCAATCAAAGATTCTGCCGCTTGTTTAACTTCAGCAGAAGTAGAAACAGAAACCTTAACGATGGAAGCACCATTATTACCGGCTAACTTTTCTACTTGATCAACTTGAACAACTGAATTTTGCTCACCAGAGTTATAAATAACACCAATTGATTTAGCGCCAACTTCATTTGTAATGAAATTGATTGTATTTGCTGTAGCATCAGGGTGATTATCTGTTGTACCAGTAATATTTTCTCCAGGCTTGTCAAAAGCCTCAACTAGGCCAGCTCCTACAGGGTCTGTAACTGAAGTGAAAATAATTGGAATCTCTCTTGTAGCATTTAATGCAGCTGTCGCACTTGGTGTAGCATTTGCAAAAATTAAGTCTACTTTATCACCTACAAAGTTGTTGGCAATTGTAGCTGTATTGTTCATGTCAGCCTGTGCATTTTGGAAATCGTATGTAACATTTTCCCCTTCTTTAAAGCCTTGGTCTTCAAGTGCTTTCTTGAATCCTTCTGTTGCGGCGTCTAATGATGGATGTTCAGCAAATTGGGTAAGACCAATTACATACTCGCCATCACCTGATGATTGGCTACTACAGCCAGTCAATGCTAGCATTCCTGCTAGTAAAAGTGATGAAGCTACTTTCATAGGTTTTTTCATGTAAATCCCCCTCGTTTATTTATTATTTTTTAAAAAACTTACTAATATAGTTAAATTAGTAAGTTGGGAAACCTTTGTAACCGGTTACAATATATGATATTTACTATAAGCACCGTAAATATAACGTTATATTATCATTTTACTTGATTAATAGTCAATAATATTCCAAAAATTTAATAAATTTCGATAAATATATGCTAGATTCTGTTTTTTATGACAACCTCATCATAAAAATAACATTAGTATAAAAAATAAATGGGAGTAAAAACTACTCTCTTTCCGCGGGCGGTCCGGGAGCCTCCTAGGTGCTCTGCGCCTGCGGGGTCTCCCGATGACGCTTTCATCCCGCAGGAGTCTCGTAGTTTTTACTCCCATTTATACTAAAGTTTTTTGACATCACCTTTTTGCCAACCATAGTTAAAAAAATAAAAACACACCGTTAACTAATTTTAACAGTGTGCAATTTATATTATAAATAACTATTAACTTTTTTAATTTGTTCCTTGGCTTCTCTCATCATGCGGTCTAGTAGTTCTTGGACGGTTGGGATGTCTGATAAGAGGCCTGATATTTGTCCTCCGTTCATGAAGCCTTGGTCGCCTTTTCCTTGTAGGGCACCGATTTTGTGGTAGTCTTCTGTTGTGAGTTGATTAAATTCGTCTAATGTTATTCCTTTAGTTTCATGGTCTAGTAGTGTTTGTGCATAGCCGGTTTTGAGAACTCTGCGTATTCTACCGACGGATCTTCCAACAATCACTGTTCCATCGTCCTGTGCAAGAAGTAACTGTTTCTTGTATTCTTCATGAAATGGTGCTTCAGCAGTAGCTATGAATCTAGTACCCATTTGGATACCACATGCTCCTAGTGCGAGCATGGCAGCCAATCCTTTACCATCTCCGATTCCACCTGCGGCGACAACTGGAATGTCCACTTGGCTTACGATTTGTGGGATCAGCGTAAGAGTGGTAGTTTCGAGATTTGAATTAATTCCTGCAGCCTCATATCCTTCAGCTACAAGAACATCGGCACCAGCCTCTTCTGCTTTTCTAGCTTGCTTAACAGAAGCTACCACCGTAATGACTTTAACACCATGCTCCTTTAGCTTTTGAATAAACGGAGCAGGGTTACCAGCAGATAGTGAAACGATTTTTACATTATGCTTGATCACTAACTTAAGAACTTCACGCACATTAGGGGATACACTTATGGCCACATTAACTGCAAAAGGTTTACCTGTTCTGTCTTTTGTGTCTATGATGATTTGTTCAACTTCTTCTGGGCTCATAGTTCCTGCCCCAATTGTACCTAAACCACCAGCATTAGATACAGCAGACGTTAATATTGCATTGCTGATATTTCCCATACCACCTTGGAGAATTGGGTAATCTATCTCTAATAAATTCGTTAACCTATTCACTCTTTTCACCCCTCGTAAAATTAATGTTATAGTAATTTCAATACTTATGTAAAGAAAAAGTCATCAGACTGATGACTATCTTTTTACTCTATGATATATGGGTGATCCATTGCATTATAATCATGGTCTTTATCTGTTATCTCGTTTCCATCTTTAAAAACACTTTCAAAAAATCTTGACGCAGGCTTGGCGAGCTCCTTGTAATACTCTCCAAATAATGAAGCAGCATGGTTACCTAACCACTGACTAGGCAATAGCTCTTCCGGTAACCCTGGATCAACGAAAAGGAATTTGCGATACTCATGCACTAGCTTCGTTCGTTCTACAAAGCATTCTGCATCTGTCATATTCCCTTTAGCGATCTTATTTTTATCAATGATATACTTTTGGCTATACTCAGTGATAAATTCTTGATATTTAGCATTGATATCCTGAAGATCCCAGCTTTTCTCGACGAGTCGTAGGTTTTCATGAGGACCACTATATTCAGCAATAAAGAAATCAACGTATGAAGAGATTTCATATTTATCGATTAAATCATACACTTGTTTTTCAAGATTATTTGCTGAAATCCAGCAGCTGTTTGACATTGTTCCAAAGCCGCTCCAAACTAGTTCTTTTCTAAGTTCGTCTCTCACATTGCGTATTTCCTCTGGAATGGTATACATGAGCATTCTCCATTTTCCATCCCACTGCTCTGGCTTCAATTTAAAAATCCTTTTGGCAGCTTCTTCAATCCTCTTTTGACCACGTGGTGTTAATGAGTAGTAACTCTTATTGCCAATCTTATCGGCTTGGACCCAGCCCTGTTTATTCATTCTGGAAATGGCTGCTCTTACAGATTGATCATTGTGACCAAATTCATTTAAGAGCCTAATCAAACTTCCAATCCAAATTTTACTACCATAATGCGAAATATAATCTCCATATAATGTAAAAATCATTGATCTAGTATTCACTTTGGCTTCATCCTCACTTCAATCTACACGTATTACGCAAAAATAACGTTATTCGTATATTTTACTAGATTATGCTTTACATGCAAAATTATTTTTTTGAAATAATGAAAAAAGTCCATAGAGAGGTAGAATCTCTATGGATTAAAATAAAATTATAAACTCCCCAAAGATTCAAATCACAGCTCTCTACTACTTAGAATCTATGTTTTTAACAATCGTTGCAATACCTTGACCTACACCAACACACATTGTCGCAAGTCCATAGGTACTTGACCTTCTCTTCATCTCATAAATCAAGGTTGTTAGAATACGAGCTCCACTAGCCCCTAATGGATGTCCAAAGGCTATCGCGCCACCGTTCACATTCACCTTTACTGCATCTAATTCTAGATCTCTCATACAAGCAAGTGACTGCGAAGCAAAAGCCTCGTTAAGCTCAATCAAATCAAGATCACTTGTCGATAAGCCTGCTCGCTCTAGAGCCTTTCGAGTTGCAAAAATTGGACCAATTCCCATAATGGATGGTTCTAGCCCAGCCGTGGCAGAAACAACGTAGGAAGCAAGTGGCTTAATACCTAGTTCCTTTGCTTTGTCAGCACTCATTAATAGAAGAGCTGATGCACCGTCATTTACACCAGAGGCATTCCCTGCGGTGACTGTACCATCCTTAAATAAAGGCTTTAGTTTGGCCAGAGTTTCAACAGTAGTTTCAGGACGTGGATGTTCATCCATCTCAACAACAACTTCATTCCCTTTACGATCTTTATAAGAGACTGGAACAATTTCATCATTTAATCGACCAGATTCCATTGCATCTCGAGCTTTAAGCTGACTTTGGTAAGCAAAATAATCTTGTTCTTCTCTAGAGAGATTATATTGTTTTGCGACATTTTCAGCGGTTTGGGGCATGCTATCTGTTCCATACATTTCAGCCAATTGGTTGTTGATAAATCGCCAGCCAATCGTTGTATCAAACATTTCCATATTTCCTCTTGGAAAATCTTTCGTCGGCTTTGCCATGACAAATGGAGCACGAGTCATACTTTCGGTTCCACCAGCAATAAAAATATCACCCTCACCCACAGCAATCGCTCTTGCAGCGTAATTGACTGAATCAAGACCGGAACCACATAATCGGTTAATGGTCGTTGCCGCTACCTCTACTGGTAAGCCCGCGAGTAAAGCCGACATTCGCGCCACATTTCGGTTATCTTCACCAGCTTGGTTTGCATTTCCAAACACAACTTCCTCAATTTCTCTTGGGTCCACTTGTGGATTACGTTCCACTATTGCCTTTATAACAACTGCACCTAGATCGTCTGGTCGGATATTTTTTAAGGACCCATTATAGCGCCCTATTGGCGTACGAACGGCATCAACAATAACGACTTCCTTCATTTATATATTCACTTCCTTGCTTGTATAGTCAAAGACCCCTCGACCTGTTTTTCTGCCAAGTCTGCCTGCTTTAACATATTGCTCTAAGAGCGGTGCAGGTCGGTACTTTTCCCCAAGCTTTTCATGAAGGTATTTCAAGTTGTTTAATCTAGTATCTAGGCCCACAAGATCTCCAAGCTCAAATGGCCCCATAGGATAATTCAAGCCTAGTTTGATCGCTTTATCGATTTCTTCTGCTGTCCCTACACCTTCTTGAAGCATATAAAAAGCTTCATTTCCTACTAAAGCACTGATACGACTTGTAACAAAGCCAGGAAACTCATTTACAACAACAGTTTCCTTACCCATTGTTTCTGCAACCTGCCTTATCACGTTGGCCGTGTCATCATTTGTTTCAAGGCCGCGAACGATTTCAACGAGAGGCATTTTATGTACTGGATTAAAAAAGTGCATAGCAATCACTTTTTCCGGTCGCTTAGTAAAAGATCCAATTTCAGTTGGACTCATTGTCGATGTATTTGTCGCGAAATAGCAATGGTCCGGAGCATGCTGATCTATGACTTCAAAAATGGTCTTTTTGATTTCAATTTTTTCAGGAACTGCCTCAATGACAAGGTCTGCATAAGATACGTGTTGAGCAAGGAAGTTTGAGTAAGATAAGCGTCCTTTGGCAGCTTCCATTTGTTGGGCAGTGATCTTTCCACGGGCTAGACCTTTATTAAAAATACTAGTAATCTCATTCTCTGCTGCTTTTAGCTGTTTTTCTTCGATATCAATTAAAACTGTATCAAAACCACCGACAGCACTAACATAAGCAATGCCACGGCCCATAACACCAGAGCCAATAACTACGATTGTTTTAACCATTCTATTAACCTCCTTTATTGAAGTAAAACGAGGTTGACTAGTTACTGCTTTGTCAACCTCGCTTTTTTTAACTAGATACCAAATGGATTTAATGGTCGGCTACCATAGTAGGAAATGAGACTCTTGGTTTCTGTATATAAATCAAGTGTTTCAATACATAACTCACGTCCAAAACCTGACTGCTTATAGCCTCCAAATGGTGTACCTGGGAATGCAGAGAATGGGCAGTTAATCATGACGATACCTGCTTCAATCTGTTTTCCAACTCTTGTTGCACGACCATAATCTTTCGTCCAAATCGCAGAACCTAAACCGTATTTGCTATCATTTGCTAACTTAACAGCTTCTTTTTCATCAGAGAACTTCATAACGACTACAACTGGACCAAAGATTTCCTCTTGAACGGATTTCATCTCATGATTCACATTTGTAATAATGGTAGGCTCATACCAGAAGCCATTTTCAAAGCCTTCTACTTGCGCTTCTTTTCCACCAGCTACAACCGTTGCACCATCTGCAATGGCTGATTTAACATAGCCATCAATTACTTCAAGCTGACCACGATTGATGATTGCACCAACATGTGTTTCTTTTTCAAAAGGATTGCCAAGCTTTAATTTCTTTGTTTTCTCAACAAACTTTTCCATGAACTCATCGTATACATTCTCATGAATATATAATCTTGAGCGTGCTTCACAAGACTGTCCCGTATTATAGAAAATACCGAATAATGAGCCGTCTACTGCAGCATCAATGTCAGCATCGTCAAACACGATACTCGGTGATTTACCACCTAGCTCAAGTGTCACACGTTTTAATGTTTGTGAAGCTTTTGCCATGATGTCTTTTCCAATTTCAGTTGACCCTGTAAATGCAACTTTATCTACATTCTCATGTTCTACTAAATAGTTACCTACCTCTGCACCAGCTCCTGGAATCACGTTAACGACTCCAGCAGGTACACCTGCCTCAATGCAAATTTCCCCAAGCACAATAGCTGTCAGTGGAGTTAAGCTAGCAGGCTTAACTACGATTGAACATCCTGCTGCAATCGCTGGTGCTACTTTCCATGCAGCCATCATTAATGGATAATTCCAAGGAATGATTTGCGCACATACACCTACTGGCTCTTTTTCTGTAATGTTTTGGAATGCTCCAGGCATTGTATTAACTGCCCCGCGATGAGCAACGATTGCACCGGCATAAAATTCAAAGTCTTCGATCGCTTGCATTACTTGACCTTGCGCTGCAGCTAAAGATTTACCAGTATCTAAAATCTCTAATTCTACTAATTCATTAAAACGAGATCTCATAATCCCAGCAATTTTATTTAACGTACGTTGACGTTTATTAACAGGGAAATGTCTCCATTTACCATGATCAAAAGCATTTCTTGCAGCCTCAACAGCACGCTGTGCATCTTCAATAGAAGCTTTGGAAACAGTAGCAACTGCTTCACCTGTTGCAGGGTTATAGGTTGTAAACGTTTCACCAGAAGCACTTTCTGCACGTTCACCATTAATGATTAATGAATAATGCGATCGTTTCATTTCTAATAGCTCTAGTTTTTGTTCTTTTACTGTAGACAAAGCATCCAACTCCTTCTTTTATTAGTTTCCGTTAAAGACAGGCTTTCTTTTTTCCATAAAAGCTTGGATTCCCTCTTTATGGTCATTACTTAAACCAGCGATTCGCTGACCTTCTGCATCTTTTTCTAAAAATCCAGGAAGATCTAAGTGCCAGCTAGCTTTTAAGTTTCGTTTAATTAACCCAATTGCTTTTGTAGGCATAGCAGCAAGTCGACTTGCAAACTCTTCTACTCCAGTTTCCCACTCATCTGATGGAATGACCTTTGTAACAAGGCCTAATTTCAGAGCATCCTCAGCTTTGATACTTTCACCAAAGACAGCAAGCTCTAATGCTTTCGCATGACCGATTATACGAGGTAAATAGTAGAGGTTCCCTGCGTCAGGAATTAGCCCAACATGGATAAAGGCTTGAACAAGACTCGCTTTATCAGAAGCAATTCTAAAATCACAAGCGAGTGCTAGACTCATACCTGCCCCCGCTGCTACTCCATTTAATGCGGCAACAATTGGTTTTTCACATTTATCCAGTTCAAGTAACATCGGGTTATATCTCTTACGTAATACCTCACCATGGTCCATATCGTCATTTACTCCAGCCAAATCCTCACCTGAACAAAATGCACGACCTTCTCCCGTTATCACAATCGTACGAACTTCTTGGTCATTCGAAGCTAACTTTAGTGCTTTTTGTACCTCTTTATTCAGTTGCTCTGTAAATGCATTTAATTTATCAGGTCTAGAAAGGGTTAGCCAGGCAATGCTGTTTTTGACCTCATACTTAATTGTTTCAAACATCCTATGTACCTCCCTTTAGTTCCCTGAAAAATTTGGTCTTCTTTTTTCTTTGAAGGCATTCATACCTTCACGTTGATCATTTGAAGAGAATAAGAGAGAAAAGTTCTTTCTTTCAAACTGCATTCCCTCATAAAGTGAATAATCAATTGCTTTTAGAACTGATTCTTTCATTAGTCGAATAGAAAGAGGTGCTTGATTCGCAATTGTGTTTGCGAACTTAACGGTTTCCTCTTCAAGTAATTCGGGAGCTACGATTCGATTTATGATTCCATAATGGAGTGCTTCTTCAGCAGAAACTCGTTTCCCTGTGAAAAGCCATTCCATCGCTTTCGTTTTTCCCACAAGCTTTGTTAATCGAACAGTTCCGCCAGCTCCTGGCATCACACCTAAATTCACCTCAGGAAATCCGAACTCTGCATCATTTGAAGCAAATAATAGATCACAGCATAGTGCAAGCTCAAACCCGCCACCTAGGGCAAACCCTTGAACTGCACCAACAATCGGCTTTTTGATTTGAGCTAATCTATCCCAATCTGTAAATTGATTCAATAGCTCCAAATCAATGGAAGAGTCATCCATCATCTCATCAATATCTGCACCAGCAGCAAAAGCACGACCATTACCTGATAACACAATGACTCTTATCTCGTTATCACGATCAAAGCCTTCCATAGCTTCTAAAATTTCTGATACCATTTTTCGATTTATTGCATTTAGCACCTTTGGGCGATTCAATGCAATCATACCGAGACGTCCATTAGTAGATGTAACGATATGTTCGAAAGTTTTAAGCATCTAGTTCCTCACCAATCATTAATGTGATTAGGTCGCCAGCAAATTTCATTGCATCTTTACCAGAAGCTTTTCCTTCGTCTGTTCTCATTGCTGTTTGTAGTGCTTCGTGGCTGTCATAGTACATTTCACACATTAGGTAGTATTTGCCTTCTCCACCCATTGGGCTTCCAACCACTTTTGTTACTTCCATTTTGCGTAGTCCTGGAATTTTTGCTGTTAGTGGAGCGTGTACGTTAAAGTAGTGCTCGTTGAATGCCTCTTTGTTTTCAGGGTGCTTATATAATGCGATCAATTTTACCATTTAAATCCATCTCCTTAGTGTTTGGTTTGTATTATAAAAAGCTATACGTTAAAGGAATATAGCTTCTTTTCCTAATTTATTACATCATTGTTGAAACAGGTTTCATTGCTTCGAATGGGTTTTTACAGCCTTTGCAGTATAGAATGCTGCGACATGCTGTAGGGCCAAATAGGTTTTCCATTGTTGTGTAGACGGAGTCACAGTATGGGCAATTCACGGCCCAGCCTCCGTTTTCGTCCAATTGACGTGGAGGAGGTGCGATGCCAAATTCTTTCAAACGTTCACGTCCCTCTTCGGTAACTCGATCAGAGGTCCATGGTGGTGAATAAATGAATTGGACATTTATACTCAAATTCTTATCTAATGCTTTCAGTGCTGTGATCACATTTTTCTTTATAATGTCCAGTGCAGGGCAACCCATGAAAGTCGGAAGTAGTTGAATGGTTACTGTATGACCATCTTGTTCTATTCCTTCTACCATTCCAAGGTCAATGATGGAAATAGAATCAATTTCAGGATCCTTAACACTATGTAGTGCTTCCACGATTACTTGCTTATTAATGTCTGTCACCATAGCATCCATCCTTTTAAAGTGATTTCCTTACCAAGTTGCAACAGGATTGATATTGTAAACCTCACTTAATGTTGATAAGGCATCGTCTAAGTCAGCCGTATGCTGACCGATTCTTCCATTGCCATTCTTCATTTCAAAGGTACTAGGGAAATCTAGATTAATAGATTCAAAGATTGGCTTCATTGCGTTTATCGTACGAGTTTTTAGTACCTCTTCAGTATCAATAAAACCGAGCTCTGCCATTTCTTTTCCTTTAGGACCGAGTGTTAGCATACCCTCAAAGTCCGCTACAACAGTCTGTACTGCTTTTTCCATTCGAGTTCTTGCGTCTCCCCCTGCCATCATTAATTGTGTAAACCATGTTTTCCAATGTAATAGATGATAGTAAAGCTCCATATTCACCTTTACAGCAACATCTGCTAATGGCTGGTATGAAGATGTCTTTAGTGATTCAACTCGAATTTTTTTTGCTTGGGTATAAAAATAGTTACGTACAACCGCAAATGCCCAATCATATTGAGGTTGTCTTAGGTAATTTCCTGGACCGTTAACCAGTTCTAAGAGCACTGCATTTTTTCTTTCTGTTGAGGTACGGGAATGTGCCAGGTCATCTACTTTTCCTACCCCGATATCTTCTAGTAGTTGATAGAACATTGCAGCATGACCCATCGTATCTTGGCTAATCGAAGAAAATGCAACATCCTCCTCTATATGGGGAGCAAGTCCTAGCCACTCTGATCCACGGTATGAGATAATAAAGTCATCATCGGCTAACTGAAAGAGTAATTCAGATAAGAATTGTAAGTCGTTGTTCGCTGTCATTTCTTTTGCTTCCCTCCCCATGAAAAGATTTCTTGTTCATCTAGCATTCCTTGCTCATAGTGACGCCACTTTTTCTTTAGATATCCATATCCTTTTGTTGTTCGATAATCTTTATTATCTAGACGGCTAAGTGTCATCCGCTCATCCAACGTCATTTTTCGAATATCAGAACGTTTCACTACCCAAATATCTGAAACAGGCTCCCTACGCATGAAATTTTCTTGTGCCAAAACAAGGGCAATTTCTTGATTAGGAGCTAATAGTGAAAATTGGTATTGAAGCGGTGATGTATCTGTTCTTTTACTAAAGACCTCGAACTCCTGGAAGAAGCCTTCACTACCCATGGTCATACCTCCTTACATTTATTTAACTATTGCTTAGTGCCTCATGAACCCATTTATTTGTGTGGTACGTAACCTTACGAAGCTCTAAGCGGTCCTTTGATTTTGGACCATTGTTTTTTATAATTTGCTTAAAACGGTTCCAATCAGGTTGTTTATAAATCCACAATTCCTGTTTTTCATCATAGTGCATTGTGTCATCTGGTAACGTTAACCCAAGTGAAAGAACTCTCGGAATATACTTAGAGAAGAAATCCTGTCTCAGCTCTTCATTTGTTTTTGTACGGATTTGATATTTAATCGTTATATCCTGTTTAGATGTGCCTGTTGTTGAAGAATCTCCAGGCCCAAAGAACATTAATAACGCTTCCCACCAACGGTCTAGTGCAACTTGAAGCATTTGTTTTTGTTCCTCTGTTCCTTCAGCCAATGCTAGAATGATAGACTCACCGTGTTGTGCGTGGAAAACTTCCTCTGCACAAATTCGCTTAAGCGCTCTAGCATAAGGTCCATAAGACGCATCAAGCATATTTGTTTGCGTAATAATTGCAGCTCCATCTACTAGCCAGCCAATGATTCCTGCATCTGCCCAGGATGGCGCTTCCATATGAAACACATTATGAAACTTTAAATCTCCTGAAAAAAGATCATTCATAATATCTTCTCTCGTTTTACCAAGTGGTTTCATAAGATCTTCAGTGACTCGAAGTAAAAGTTGACCATGACCCATTTCATCCTGAACTTTTGCCATAATCCCTAGCTTCCTTTTTAAGCTAGGTGCTTTAGGTACCCATTCCTTTTCTGGAAGCGCTCCCATAATTTCGCTGATTCCGTGCATTGAAATTAATTTTATTAATGTAAGTCGATATTCATCAGGCATCCAATCTTCAGCTTCAATCTTTTCTCCAGCTTCAATTCGCTCCATGAATCTCTGCATCTTCTCTTTCTCAGTTAACTGATCAAAAGACATCACTTCTGACATAAACTCCACCTCCATTATTTATGACGAAAACAACACGATAATGTTAAGTTTGTTACAGATTATGCAATATAATCGTAAACAGTAGTTATTTTTATAAAAAATATTTAGGATTATATTTATATAACGTTTATTTATCGTCATTTAATATTTTTGTTATACGTTTAACACAAAGATAACGTGTTAATGGTAAAAAGTCAAACCATTTTTCTGAAAATTATAAAAAGAGCACAACGTTTTTCATTGTACTCTGTCTAAAAAACCCGTTATTTCATTCTCTTGCTCTATAAATACGTCTGATCCTAAATTGATAAGTTCATCCATTGATGAAATCTCATCAAAAGGAATTTCTTCACCAAGCTCTTTGTTAATACGAAGATAATTAGAACCAAGTAAGTGCTTACATTGATAACTGATTGACTCGGATGATAGATGAAGGGCGAGATCTAGCAACTTAGGTGTAACCTTCATTGATGGAAAGTCAAATGGAAGCCACTGTTTCACACCCCAATTTTTTTCTTCTTGGATTGTAAAATCAATGGTTTGTTTGCCTGTACCGACAGAAAGGATCCTAATATCCTCCATTGACTTCTTATAATGTTTTAATGCCTCCGTTATACAAACCAATGAAGGGTTGTTTGCCCATAATCCTCCATCTATTGATAAAAAACGATTATCAACATTATTCGGCGGAAAATAAACTGGGGCTGAACAGGATGACAACACTGCATCCCAAAGCTCGATTGACAAATCATCTTTCTCTTCAGCGTTTTTCATGGTTCTATGGACATATGGCCGACCATGTGTGACATCAACGGCCGGAATAAGAATTGGTGTTTCGACTTCAGAAAGCTTTATGTCTTTAAACGACTTCTTTAAGTATCTTCTTAAAAACCTATCACTATATACACTTTTAAATAGTCCCACTTTAGCCTGACGGATGAATATCTTACGACCAAATTTTTTGTAGTTTTCCAAAACTTCGTCCATTGGAATTTTCATCGAGACAGAAGCAGCAATAATTGAACCAGTACTCGTGCCAGCGATAACATCGAATAAATCGGCCACCGGCTTGTTATACTTTTCTTCCAAAGCTTTTAGGATAGTGATTGCAAATACCCCTCTAATTCCTCCACCATCTATACATAACATTTTCATTTACTTCACCCATATTTTCTATCTTTATATTTAGTCTAGCCAATCTGATTGTTTTAAGACATAAAGCCTTATCTTTTATAAAGCTAAAAAACCAAATCACTAGTGGACTTGGTCTTTTTGTGATCTTACTTTTTATAGGGAATATCTAAAAGCTCTGGTACTGTAACAAATTCATACCCTTGTTCCTTTAGAGTTGGGATAATTTGTTGTAAAGCTTGTATTGTTGGAGTTCGATTTGCATCCCATTCCCCACCATCATGCATTAAAATAATCGAACCCGGTTGAACCTGACTCGTCACTGTGTTGGCAATTACCGTAGGTGGTTCTTCCTGCCAGTCTAAAGAATCGACTGACCATCCGACAACGGTATAGTTCATATCCCTTAACTTTTCCACCAACTCGTTGTATAAAAATCCATAAGGTGCCCGAAAAAGTTTTGTGCGATACCCAATCAAGTTTTCAAGGATTTCCTCTGTTTGATTCACTTCTCTTTCAAGAGCAGCAACGCTTGCCTGGTCAACGAGATTTGGGTGCCAATATGTATGGTTTCCAACGATATGTTCTTCATTAATCATTCTTTTCACTAGGTCCGGATAAGTCTCAGCTCTAGCACCCATTACAAAAAATGTAGCATCTACGTTATACTGATTTAGCACATCTAACACTTGTCCTGTAAATCGTGGATCTGGCCCATCATCAAAAGTTAAGGCTACTCTCTTTTCTGTAGACGGACCACTTAACACAATCGTCTCAGGATACCTTTGCTGGAGCACGATGTTCGAAACTGGATACCTTACTCTTTCAGTCGTTTCAGGGCCACCCTCTAATTGCGGAAAATCTTCTGGTATCTGTTGAACTGGAATACTTTCAAACTCATCAACATTTGTAGCATTTGCATCAATTGTGAAAAAACCATTTAAGCAAAGTCCAATAAAAGCAAGAAAAGCGAATTTCTTAATCATGTCCGAATCCCCTTCCAAGTTATATCTATTATTTTCTGAAAGTGGAGCCAATTTTATCCTTATGGTAGAAAAAATATTTTCGGTGTAAGGTTGTGGTAATTCTGATTAATGGGCGATTAACGGTTATATAGGGGGACATAGGTTTTTTCGGACAAGTTGAACGGAGGTTTCCGTATACTAGTCCGAATACATCTGTTATTCGGACTAGTTCCACAAAACCTTGCCTATTCTAGTCCGAATACAAAGCTAAAGTAATACAAGTATACTGATACTAGTTGTTATCCCTCTTCATTGAATCCATTTAGCTAATTCAAAATAGATAGGGATCCCAATAATAAGATTGAATGGGAATGTAACACCTAAAGCTAGACCTAAATAAATCGACGGGTTTGCTTCTGGAACAGATGTTTTAAGTGCAGCAGGTGCCGCAATATAGGATGCACTACCAGCCAAGACACCCATTAAAGTAATTCCCCCGATTGATAATCCAACAAAACTACCCACGATGACACCTAAGCTCCCGAATAATAGTGGTGAAAGCAACCCGAATAACACTAACTTAACACCATATTTTTTCACTTCAGGTAGTCGTTGTCCTGCGACTAGTCCCATATTCAATAGAAACAGAATCAATACACTATTGTACAAATCCATAAATAATGGCTTCACCATCGGTACTGCACGTTCTCCAAGGATGACACCTATTAATAAACTACCGACTAACAGTACGATGCTTTTACCAAAAATACTTTCTCTTAGTACCTCTTTATCAATTAAATTGAAAGACTCAGGCATAAAACCAACACTACGAGAAGAAAGCGAAGTTACCTCACTCTTATTTTTAACTATGTTTAAAATTAGTAATGATACTAAGATGGCAGGACTCTCCATTAAAACAACAATCGCGTTCATAAACCCTTCATACATTGTTCCATTTTTCTCAAGAAAAGAGAGAGCAGCACCATAGGTGACTATACTTATTGATCCATAGGTAGCTGCTAATCCTATTGAATTTTCTAGATCTACCTTGATAATTCTCATAATAAAGAGTGTGATTAAAGGGATTGCAACTCCAAGAATTAACGCACCACCAATTGGTGCTAAAACCGTATCAATGGAATAATGTGAAAGTTCAATTCCTCCTTTTATACCAATTGCAATTAATAGGTAAATACTTAAAGCCTCACTTAGAGCACTTGGAAATTTAAGGTCAGATTTAAAGATTGCTGCTACTAACCCTAAAACAAAAAATAAAACAACAGGTGAGAGTAAATTATCAACAATGATTTCAGTCATTTTTACCTCCTAAACACTATTTTCTTGCAATAAAAAATAAAAACCGACAATATTCGGACGGCAAAAATCTACCAATCTCAAATATCGTCGGTTTATTCTCAACTAACCTAATCGGTTTTTTGAGGATCTCCCTTATGTAAAATCTTTCTCTAAATCGCTACATAATTTAAATACCATGATTCGTTCACCCGAATGAGTGCTAATATCTGTATGGAAACTAGTTACTTCTTTTCCAGTACATGATAGAATAATTTGTTTTAAATCATCAATGCCAGATTCAACTAATTCTGAGCGAGTTTTCTTAATGGTTAATATTCCCTCTTTGGTTTCACATACAGAATATTCAGCCGGAGTTAGAATTCCTTTTAAGCATATGATAATCATGTCACGTAAAATATCAGACTTTACGGAAACCGATCCACGACCAAGAAAGTCTTTTTCCCACTGTGTTATCGCTTTGCTAATTTCTGATTCGATATACCCCTTGGATTTATTCATAATTCTCCTCAAAAGTAATGTATTTCCTACGAGTTTATAAATATACCAAACTTTCTAATTTATCACTTGATTACTTTTTCATTCAAGCCAATATATGTTATTAACCGAATGCTAAAGTCATTTCACAAAACAGTTTTGCCAAGGTAATAAACATCTAATTATACTTTATCGTGCTTAGTTAAAAACGTCAATAATTTCTTCCCCCACGCTTGCTTATTGCCTCTCTTTTGATGTTGACCAATGTTCCGTTTGTTCCAATTCACTTGCTAATTGAAATAATATATCTTCTTTACCACGGGCAGCAATGAATTGGACGCCACATGGAAGTCCATCCTTCGTTACATGCATAGGAACACTCATTGCTGGTTGACCTGTTAAATTCGCAAGCTGGGTAAACGGTGTTCTCATGAGACTGGTTTTAGCAATTTGATCTACGATTCCTGCTTTTTTCAAAAGATTTCCAGAACCTATTTTACCAACAACATTTATCAATAATTTTTCCAATGACTTAGGCTCGAGCTCACCAATTTTTGCTGGAGGAAAAGCTGTTGTCGGGGTTATATAGAAATCATATTTAGAATGAAATTCCTCCATCTGGAACGCTGCAATATCCCATTCTCTTAATCCAAGGACAAATTCTTCAGCACTCGTTGCTTTGCCAAGTAAACCAAGTAGCCAAGTAGAAGGTTCAACATCTAACTGCTTGGCTTTTCGACCTAAAACATCCTCAAGTGAAGCTATTGAAGCCGCTACCTCTCCAAAATATAAGGTCAAATAACTTTTTATTATTTTATAGCCATCAACTGGTGCTTCCTTTTCTTCGACATTATGACCTAAAGACTCAAGTAATTTTACTGTCTTAAGAACAGCTTCTTTACATTCTGGATGTACATTGGCTTCTAATGGAGATTTTAGAGAAAAAGCAAAGGTTAAGCCTTTGGACATAGGTGTAGTTACTACATCTAGGTAACTCCCATCAAAAGAAGGTGCATGATATGCTGCTCCTTTTTCATGAATTTTTAGTACATCAAGGATTGCAGCACTATCTCGAACCGACTTTGTTAGAACATGGTCAACAGAAGCACCTTGCCAGTTTCTACCAGTATTTGGACCAACTGGTGTTCTTCCTCTTGTAGGCTTTAGACCAAACAATCCACAGTATGCACCTGGAATTCGTATAGAGCCTCCACCATCATTTGCTCCTGCTAAGGGTACCATACCTGATGCCACCGCTGCAGCCGACCCACCACTTGAACCACCAGGTGTATAATCTGTATTCCAGGGATTCCTTGTTGGTCCATACTGTTTAGGCTCTGTAATACCCATTAACGCAAATTCAGGTACATTTGTTTGTCCTACAAAAAGGAGACCCGCTTTTCTTAATCTATTGATATATTCAGTATCCTGTTTCGCTATGTACCCTTGTAAAGCTTTAGAACCTGCAGTAATTTTTTCACCTTTCATCTCTTGGGTTATGTCCTTTAATAACATCGGAACTCCTGCAAATGGTCCGTTTAGATTAGTTGCTGCCGCTGTTTGTCTAGCTTGCTCATACATCTTATTAATAACTGCATTAAGATCTGGATTATGGAGTTCAATTATTCTAATTGATTCTTCCACTAGTTCAACTGGCTTAACTTCTTTGTTTTTAACAAGCTCGGCCAACCCGAGTGCATCATAATCATTATAGGGAATCCCCATTTTTATCATCTCCGTTTTCATATTATCTACAGTATACTTAAAAGAATATTCTGAAATCAATAAAAATGGACCTGTAACAGGCCCTGGGTTTAAGTAACTATTCAGTTGTTGATTGACTGGTTAGTATCTTGACCAATATTCTTTATTTTCTCCACAAGCATCTGGAATCCATATAACATTGCAGCTTTAAACGTAAATAAGGCTAAAAGCTGCATTCGGTTAAATCTAATAAGTGAACCAATCCCAATTTTCGTAAGCCAATTCATAAGTGGAAACACAAAAGCTAAGTGAACAAGGAAGTTCGTTACTATATATAGAAAAAAATTGCCAAAGGTGAAGCGCATTATCCACAAAGTTCCCACCGTAAAAGGTCCCAAAAGGAAAGGAGTCATTCCGTTCATTTTCGGATGTAGTCTCTCAAAAAACCACCACCATTTACGTTTCTCGGCAAAAAGACCTTCAAAATGTACAAATGTAGTAATAAAAATTGTTGCAGGTAAAAATCGTTTAATATATTTCTTTCCTAGAATAGGTATAGAGAGCCATGGTAATATCAATGCCCCGAGCAATAACCATCTATTTGTATTCATAAAACCGCTCACCACCTTTTAAGCAATAGTTTGCTCTAAAAAGTTTCGAAGATGTATTTTATTTTTCAAAAATAGGATACTAAAAAATAACTAGGAGGCTTTCAATGAATACAATGGATATTCTCGTTTTTATTTTTCTGTTCCCTGGTTATATATTTGGTTTTTTTACTGCTGTAAAGGTTGTTAAAAATAATGATAATGCAATTTTTTGGAGATTACTGAATAGAGGAGATGTTGTTTCCCAAAGAATTTCACATAATAATACATTAACTTATATAGCAATAACTATTACGGGACTATTTTCATTACTCTTCTATAAAATTGCTAAAAAAAGGTATAAATGAAAGACAAAGATTTGTTCCACCTTAGTGAATGGAGGTGATTGTTGGTGACCGAGCAAAACCCAGTTGAATTTACAGGAAAAGTTCTTGATCAAAGAAATAATCTAACAGGACCCGAGGATGGCGACAAACCATCTTACCCTAAAAGACCAAAGAATGTTTCAATTAATCAATCAAAAAGTAAAAAAGGATAAGGATGAAATAGAGAGTTCAGGCTGTCATCACAACAGCCTATCTTTTCCTCTAACTTTGGGTATTTCGTTTTTCTAGATAATCTTCATACGCTTTATCAACTCTAGTTTTAGAAGGCGAGATCGTAGACAATTTCTTATGTATCTCTGTTAGAAGATATAGCCCTCTAAATATACAGCCAACTACAATTCCAAAAGCAATTATACCTCCTACTAACGGTCCCATCATAAATAAAACAAAACCTAATAGTGCGCTAAGCACCATCGACAAAAGTAAATACATACTTAACCCCCGTTTATTAAGCCTTAGTGTTTACAAAATGTTTCCCTTGTTCCTCCGCTTTTACTTTTTTTAGTTCAGCTAACTCTCTTCTTAATAGCTTAACTTCATTTGATTGATCAATACCATTTGAGATTGCTTTTAATAGTAAAATAGAGAGCAGCAAAAAACACCAAGCATAGGATAATAATCAACTCTATTGACAATGATCTCTCCTCCGTCCCAAACAATTATTTATCAAACAATCTAATATCATATAAAAGAAGTTGAAAAGCTGAAAACGATAATAAAGGCAGAAAATAGTATATCAAAACAAGAGGTAAGCCTGAAATATTATCTACAAACAATAAACTTGTTGTAACTTCCATAATAAAAGAAAGAAAGAATGCAACGGGAATACTTATTGTTAATTTGAGCCCTTTACGTTCATTGGTCCCTTCAACAAAACAGGCAATACTGATGAATACTAAAAGAATAATTTATATAAAAAGCATAAATACTCCTTCCACCTGTAATAAAAATTATTATGTGTTTTATTCCTTTAATTCTTTAGGTAGTCTAAATGTTCCATCACTATTAGGTAAGAATGGAACGACATTTGCAACTGCGTCAACGTTCATACCACCATAAATATGTGGGTAGAGTTTTCCAGTTTCATATAAATCCTCATACACAATTTCTGCTCTAACTTTAATAGAGTCAATGCATAGTAAAACTAAGTTTTCCTGTCCCTTATATAAAAAATTTGCTACTTCTAACACCTGATCTTTTGTAGAACAATGGATAAAGCCTTCATCTTCAAGACTTGAAGGGGTGTACATCCCTTCATTTTTTGCCTTTAACCATGTATCTACCTCTAAAATATGTAAAATCATCTATTTACCTCGTTTCTATTGATATTTAAATGCTTCAACAAAATATATTTGTAAATTATACCATATAAGTAATCTATTTTAGTCACAAAAAAGCGACCCTACATAGGTCGCTTACTACTTATTGTTTTTCTTCCCTAGTAAAAACCCTTCAAACAATCTTCCGCCATGGGGTTCAAGTACACTATCTACGATTTGAATTACTTTATGTTTTTCACCCGTTTGATAATAACAGTCAAAAGCGTCTACAAAACGTTTTGCAAACTCTTTATCATATTCCTTTAATGACCGGTAAATCCATTTAGATGTACCGATCCAGTTCTTATTCGTTCTTAATACAAATTCACTTACCATTTCAGCGAGTGTTCCAGCTATAAAAATCTCTTCAGCTCGTTGTTCACTTCCTATAAAGTCATCCAACGTATCAGTTATAAAATAGCGTTTGATCCTTATGATGTCTGACGACCACTCTTCGGGACCGTTCTCTAACAGTAGGCATGCTTCATTCTTTATAGAGCTAATTATGCCATCATCCTTTAAAACAAAACCTTCTGAAACCATCCTGGGTAATGAAGGTCTAGCTCTTTCACAATCACTTATAAAAAAGGATTTGTACGAGTCTAAATTATGTACAAATAGTTCGATATGCCACCCAAACTTAATGCTAGATTCCCTGTAGGAAGAATCCATTTTGCTATCAAACACAATAATATCAAGATCTGATGTATCCGTAGCTTCCCCTCTTACAACACTCCCCGCTAGCAAGGCTCCATTACAATCAGGATAATACATGTTTACAAACATTTCTGCTGCTTGAAATGGATTAATGATCTTCTCCTCACCCACATTAAACTCTCCTCTATTATCGATTTTGCTTTGACCATAAACAATAGATATTCACTGCTAAAAAGTAGATAACTGCAGATCCAATACTAAAAGCAATGAAATTAATAAGCTTATACTCTTTTAATAGTAATTCAGTATTATAGTAGAATTCTAACTCATCATTAAGTGATAAAGGGACAGTGAAAATGGTAAGCAACAAACTTATAGTTAGTAATACACCTATATAATTTAAAACTGCACGTAAGTTTAAGTTTTTTTTGTTTGACTATTTGTCTTCACATTAGGCTTATAATTAACCTGCATATGAACACTCCTTTTCCTCAAGTATGTCTCTATACATACGTTCTAATACTGTAAAAGGGTTCATTATAGGAAGACGAATGATGATTATGTTTAGTTTCATCAATGTCACTCCATACAGGGCCAAACAAGTTTGATAGTAGTAAAATCAAGACAAACATAATAGTAATGTTCAGAGGGTTTTGACAAAAACGGGCAATCAAGCCATTATTATTAGATTCTCTTACAATTAAATAAAGTAAGATAAATGACAATACTAGGAAGAAAACAAAGAGTAATCGAGTGGATAGTTCATGATACTGTGGCAATACCATTTCACCCAACATCGCACCCATCATTCCACCCATTAATCCTGATAAAATACCATCTAGAAAAGCAATAATACCATAAAGCGAGCCTAATGCACCACCAATTATGACGCCAAAACTGACACTATAAACAGTTGATATAAACAAGTTACCCTTAAATGCAATTCCGAAAATGACTCCACATAAGAGACCGATAATCATACCAATCCCCATTGCGACAACCATACCTGACATCAAAGAAACCTTGCTTTTATTTTGAAAGCTTATGTAAAAAAGAGTACTTAAAATAAAGCATACGACCAAAATC
This sequence comes from Cytobacillus luteolus, assembly GCF_017873715.1. Taxonomy (NCBI): domain Bacteria; kingdom Bacillati; phylum Bacillota; class Bacilli; order Caryophanales; family Bacillaceae; genus Litchfieldia; species Litchfieldia luteola. The sequence continues at coordinate 20,289 of NZ_JAGGKM010000012.1, read as the reverse complement.
ATCGATAGCAAACCGGCAGACATAGTTCGTTTCCCCCTTGTTGTAGATAGTTCAGTATATGTGGACAAGAGAGAAAATAGAAATTTTTACAGTTTTCGCTTGTTTTTGAAAAGTACAAAAGCCAAGATTCCAAGTGATATAATTGAAAAAACTAATTTTTGTTGCCATTCCATTTGAAATACAAAATTAACAGAATAAGCCTCTATTAACAATGCTGGAACTTTGCCAACGGTACTAGCAACGGTAAATAATCCAATAGATACCTTTCCAATTGCTCCTGCAAACGTTACGAGTCCAGATGGAACAAATGGTAGCAACCTTAGTGAGAGAATAAGCAAAAATGCATCTTTACCTTCAGATTGAATTAACTTACCTAGCTTAGGATATTTTTCTAAATGTTTCTTAGAAATATTCTTAAAACCCTTTCTATATAATAAGAATGCAACTAGTGCACCAATTGCTTCACCAGCAAAAGAAATTAAAGTTCCTTGAACAAAACCAAAGAACAAAATATTTGCAGCTGTAACAAAGACACTGGGAACAATTCCTAAAACTGCAACAAGCACACTTGCTAGCAAACTAATTAGTATTGCCATCTCCCTATATTGAAAAAACAAATCTAATAGTCTTTCTTCCATGAAATCACCATTCTATACTAAATTTATATTGTAAAAAAAGAACAACCCAACTTGAGTTGTCCTTTAACTAATTATACAATTTTTCAAAAATTTCGCACCTGTCAACTGTATATGTGACACCTCAACCATTAACAAGAGTCTACCTTAATAGTTTGAAATCAACTCAATCATCTTATCTTCAATCGCTTTTCCCTTTGTGTCCTCTAATAAATTATTCAGAATAATTGAGAAGATCAGCTTATTTCCACTTTTCGTATCAATATAACCTGATATTGAACTTACAGTTGTCAAAGTACCTGTTTTAGCATAGACATTCCCAACAGTACTTAGACGATGTCGTAAAGTTCCTCCAGTCATCCTATCCATATTACCAGCAACAGGTAGTGATTGAAGATAAACAGGAAACCAGGGTTGCGATTGGCTATTGAAAAGTAGCTTTGAGACCTCATTCGTCGATATTAAATTGATATGAGATATACCCGACCCATCTCGAATAACACACGAAGCTGTATTCAGTCCAAGTTTTGACATCTCTGAATTCATGACATCGAGTCCACTTTCCCAGGTACCAGAACCTTTTATTACCCGACCCATTTCCTTAACCAGCGTTTCAGCATGGACATTATTACTAAGCTTCATAAAAGGAATGAATAAGTCCTTTAACGGCATTGAATGGTGATCAGTGATTGGTGTTGCCTCATTCGGGGTCTTATCAAATCTTGATTTACCTACTACTTTAATTTCTTCTTTATTCAAGGCTTGTTTAAAAAGGTCTAAAGCTAGGCCAGTCGGCTCCCAAACGGCGACCCATTCTTTGTAAGGCTTCGAGTCAATCGGTATCCTTCCTTGTATTAATATTTCGTTCGATCCATGCTTACGGGTAATTTCGAGCTGCTTCTTTTCTTCATTCTCTACTGTTATAACCCGGTTTTTGATAACCACATAGTTCGTTTTAGGTGTTACTTTAATGATAGCTTTTTTTCCCGCTTTATCACCAGGTCGGACGCTAATTCGTACTGCTCCTGTATCATAATCCTTATCCGGAGCAGCTGTTAGAGCAGAAACTTGTCCACCGTAATAAGCAGTTTCATCACTCCATGGTAAATCTACCGAATATCTAACATCATCATACCAACTGTCATCAGCTATCAGATCACCACGAATATATCTAATTCCCTTTTTCGAAAGCTCAGAAGCCATCTGATCAAAGTCTTCTGTTAATAGGGTTGGGTCCCCTTTTCCTTTTAAAAAAAGATTCCCTTTTAATGTGTCATTTCGAACTTTTCCATCTGTTAGGATCTCTGTCTTAAATGTGTAATTCTCTCCAAGCGCTGACAGGGCAGCGGCAGCTGTTAACAACTTCATGTTAGAAGCGGGCCGCAGCCTTGTATTGCCATTATGCTGATAAATTAGCTCCCCTGTTGTTGCCGATCGAATACTAACTCCTACAATGGTTCCTTTTAAATCTGGCTCATTTTCCAAAAAGAGGTTGAGCTCGGAGGTTAACGAGCCTATTTCTGCTGCTTGCACTGTTTGAATTGGTACACTATAGATAAAACCCACTAACAATAGAAGGATTATCTTTTTACGAATTATCTTTCTGATGACTTATACCACCTTTCAATCATCTATGGTAATAGTTCTTATATCGAGATTGTGAACGGTCTGCATGACATTCATTACATATCTGAAATGAAAAGTCCCATGGAAGCTGCTTATTACATTTCCTGCATTTCTTCTTGATTTTTTTCACTTCGGTAATTAGGCTATCATGCACCCCATCACTAATTTCTTCTCGCACTCGTTCCCAATAGAGCGCCTCTGTACGCCTTTCTAACCGATACAAAAAGAGAAGATGTAATCCGACAGCTTTATAGGAAAGCTCAAGTTCTTCAAGTGAACCTGTCTTAATTCGTGGTTCAGGTAATTCCTCTCGATTAATAATTGCATACATGGTTTCCTTCCATTGATCTGCCAACCCAGGGTCATGTGGTGAAAAAGGTAAATGCAGAAAACCATACAGCTCTTGCACCGAAAGTCTTGCTTCTATATCAGTATCTCTAACCATCTCGTATAGTTCACGTTCTTCAGCGAGCGATGCCTTTTTTGTTCCCTTTGGGCTTTCAAACTTTTCCCATAGTTCAAAGAATGCACCTAGTTTTCGTGAATAACGCTGAAAACGTTCAAATACACTTGAAGTTGGTGCAATTGCAAAAGATGAAATAGAGATATCCTCCTTCTCAAGAAGCTTTGTCATTGCTTTTATATCCGAGGTAAAAGCAACCTTCCCAATGTCATATATGCCTTTTCTCCCAGCTCTACCTGCAATTTGCTTCACTTCTTGGGAAGTCAATCTTCTTCTTCTTGTTCCGTCAAACTTCTCATTTTCTAAAAAAACAATCCTGCGAATCGGTAAATTCAATCCCATTCCAATGGCATCCGTTGATACAATTACATTGGTTTCACCATTTATAAAACGTTGCATCTGCTTTTTTCGTGTTTCAGGCGGCATACTTCCATAGATCATACTAACAGATCGTTTAGTGTTTTGAAGATGAGAGGCAATTTCCAATACACGCTTTCGCGAAAAGCAGACGAGTGCATCTCCTTTTTTTGTATCTTTAATGTTAAAGGTCTTTTGTTCAACCTCTAATGGAATTTCACGTTCATATTCCTTAATTTCAATATCTGAATCACCTAAAAGCTGCAGAATCATTTGTTTCATGTTTCTACTTCCGATAATATGAACCTCATTTGCATTCGCTTTTGTAATTGCCTTATACCAAGAAAAGCCTCGGTCCTTATCGGAAATCATCTGTGCTTCATCAATGACAACAATGTCATAGGATTCCTTTTCATGGAACATCTCAACCGTACTAGAGATATGATTGGCTCCTTTAGTGAGTTTCTCTTCTTCACCAGTCTTTAAAGAACATGGAATTCCGTCTGCATTTAATTTATCATATACTTCTAATGCTAGAAGGCGTAATGGAGCTAAGTACAATCCACTATCCGCTTCCTTCATTCTTTTTAATGCCTGAAAGGTCTTTCCGGTATTTGTTTCACCTACATGTAGGACATACCTTATATTCCTGCCAGCTGGTGGACTGTATTCTCTTCCAAAAATGTCCTCAAGCATGCGTTTTTCTTCTTGCTTCTTACGTTCAAGTTCGGCTTTTTCTTCAGCAATTTTTCTTTCTCTTTCTGCAAGGTCTTGCTCAAGTTTCTCTCTATGAATTTCTACATCGAATGGTAAATCCGCAACATTAAGAAGATCTGAAAGGTATTCATCATTTATTCGATAAAAGAAAGATTCAATATAGTCATACATTTGCTCAAGTATCAAAGAACCCATTACTTTTTCGGTTAGAGCTTCATTAAAGCTATCCTGATATTGACTTAAAATGTTAGGTGATAGCTGGGAAACCAACCATTTAGGTATAAATTCTGACAAGTAATTCGTAATCAGTCTTTGATAAACATAAAAATACGTTTCATATTCGTAATGTCTTTTCTCCCATTCAAGAGAAACCTTATGAACACTCCCTGTTAACGTTTCCAAAAAATCAGAAACTCTTGTATTATAGATAATCTCAAAGGCTTCGATCTCAGTTAAAGATTCCTCAATTTTGACTGGGTCAATTGTTTCGTACATCGGCTTGCTCTTAATATCACTTTTTAACTTACACGCAACAAAGTAACGTAGATAGAGATAAAGTTCTTCTTGCTTTTTGCGAATTAATTTTAAAGACGTTCTTGTTACTCGCTCTTTAATAGCTTCTTGTTTTTCCTGTTCCTCTGTTTCTTTTTGCCGTTTAATAAATTGAATTCTCGCTTTTGAATAAGATTCTACCCAGAGATCTGAATTTGACTTATAGGTTGATGTAAACCATTCATTTACATCAAATGGTCGATATTTTCTCATCTCAGTTCGAAATAATTTGATAATTAATCTTCTATCAAGACCCTCGACATCATAGCCTACTTCCTGAAGGTGTACTTTTTTAAGATGTTTTGATACAGCATTTGTGCTTTTATTCAGCCACACATTTAGCCAAATTTGATCTATGTAATGGTTCCGCTCTTCTATATATTCCTCATATGAAGGTAATTCCGGCCTCAACTCGAAAAACCGATCAAGATCTTCAAGTACTTTTCGTTTCGTATGTTCTACTGCATTTTGATGAATTGCATTTAACTGTTCCATTAAGTTACTCCTTTTATTACAACATTTACCCAATTCTACCTTGAAATTCGGTATAAATTATTCTTTAGTATTTGTATTAAGATACTAAATATTTGTACCAAGATAAACAAAAAAGCTCTAAGTGGGACAAACCACAGAGAGCTTTGCTACGAAATTAAATAAAATGGACGGTCTACGATGTTTTCACGTAAGAAATAGTTATCTAAGAACAGCAAAACTTTTTCCTCGTATTCTTCTTTAAAATGCTTATAGCTTCGGATATGCCCACCCTTCGGAGGCATCCATAATTCACTATTCTGTGAACTTTCATGTAATAATTGAGACTGACTATAAGGGATTGCTCCATCTTTTTTACTATGAATAAAGAAGAGACCTTTACCAGGCGGATAATCGTCCGCTACTGCAATTGGCTTAACCTCACTTATTTTAAATTCTGGGAACAAGTATTCAGCAATTGTTGTAAATCCAACTGCTAAAAACTCAGGTAATCCAGTCCAGTAAGAGAAGCTCTCTCTTGTATAAGTTGCAAGGTCAGCAAAGGCACTATCCGCGATAACAGCCTTCACTTCTTCTGATTCGATCCCTGCTAAAATAGAAGTTGCAGCACCCATTGACCAACCCATTAAAGCAATATTTTTAACCCCTTTTTCATAACTCGAAAAGTTAATAGCACTTAATAAATCGGTTTTTTCCTTGTAGCCGATGGTAGTAGGACTTTTTTCAGAAAGCCCTGAGTTTCTGAAGTCAAACATCAGAACATGGTACCCCTCATTTGATAAACGCTTCGCCAATTCTAAGCTATCAAAAGGCATCTTAGTTCGGTTATATCCATAACCATGAGCAAAGATAACCGCTTTTTCATTTTGTAAAATAGGTGTATTTTTTGTTGGGATCCACCATCCACTAAGTGTTATATTGTCCATGACATTGTAGATTTTTATTTCTTCATACTCTAACCCATAATCTGTTGGAACTTGGTCAATATCCTTTATCATTGGATTTGTAACTTTATACCCAATTAAAATGGCAGAAGAAATAAATAATGAAATTATTAGTAAAATAGAAAGTGCTGTAAATGTTACAATTCTTTTAAAGTTAAAACTTTTCCGGAATACTAAATTCATCACTATCCCTCCTATCAAATTCCCTTGAGAAACAAGTAAACCCAACTTTCCACATAGGACTAAACTACTTCTTATTATTATTATATTCTAATAATGCTTTTTTGGGTAGGCTAATTCACAATAAATTCACAAATTTTTAAAATATTCTAATTAATTGCCTTTTTATTCCAGAATAATTTCCTGAAATATTTGTAATAAATACTCCCTTTTCACCTTGGATATAATTGGGCCTATTTATACATATGTATATAACGTATAATTACCTGTTGAATCATAGGAGGTGATACTTTTGGCAGATACAAAGCAATTTGTCTTTTTTGACTTTGAAATGCTTTGTTCCAATCGAGGAATGCCTTTTGAGAAGATGGAGGCAATTCGTCTTGGAGCAGTAATCTATAACATAGAAACAAAGGAAACGGCATTTTTCGACCGTTTTATAAAACCTTTAAGTAATGAACCTCTTTCAGTTTTTTGTAGGAAGTTAACAGGGATATCAGATACGGATTTGGTAGGTGCTAACTGTTTTTCAGTTGTGTTTGAGGAATTTTTAACCTGGGTAGGCGGAATAAAGAAGTCTCGTTTCTTTTCATGGTCCAAGAGTGATTTGATGCGCTTGAGACTTGATGCAATGTTACATAAATTACCTGAGACGACTATTTCTAAAATTGAAAAAAGATATGTTGATTTTCAAGACATTTTCACAAAGCGAGTAACCAAAACAAACTATTCAGTAGAGAATGCCCTTAAACTTTACGACCTTTCATTTTTTGGTGATGCACATAATCCTATGTATGATGCTTTTAACACCCTTCGGATCTATTTGGAGTTTCTTAATAATCCTTTCAAATCTGATCTTATAATGCTTCATCATTATGTATTTGAAGGGAAAGAGTATAAATACGAGCAAATCCACAGAGAAATAAAAAACCAGTTTAATGAGGACTGTGCTATCTATTTTTCAGAACTTCGTGATATGTATCGAATGAAGGATGCATATAAGGTTATTAAGAGGACAAAGAAGCTAGTTGATAAATATGAAAATATTGTTGTAAACCGAGCAAACATTTTTTCAGAACAATTGAGTATCAAAATCACTATTTTTATACGGTTTTATCATGATCTTCTTCTTTCCTATGAAGAACATGCTGCGTATGCTTCAAAAATTATGATCTTAGATGATTATATGATGAAGTCACACAAAGACCAACTCCTGAAGCAAGGATAATACCTGCTTGCTTCATACATATTGCTTTAATTAAAAAAATGAAGTAGCTACCTAAACCTCCTACTAAAACCCACTTAAAAGAACCGGTATTTCTACCGATTCTAGACATTTATTATTTTCCGATAAACATTTGTGTCCAATGGTGCCCACTTTGTTGGTACCCAACACCGATATGTGTAAAGTCTTTGCTCATAATGTTTTTACGGTGTCCTTCACTGTTCATCCACGCTTGTACAACTTGCTCTGGAGTTTGTTGGCCTTGCGCAATGTTCTCCCCAGCAGTTTTATAGCTAACACCGAAATCCCTCATCATATCAAATGGTGATCCATACGTTGGACTTGTATGTGAGAAGTAGTTATTCTTTTGCATATCATTCGACTTTTCTCTAGCAACATTGCTTAATGATGTATCTGCTTTTAAGTCAGGTAAGCCCGCTTTTCTTCTTTCTGCATTCGTTAAATCAATTACTTTTTGCTCTGCCTGGCTAATGCCCTGTGCAGGAGCTTGTTTTGCTGTTTCTTGCTCTTGTGCCGGTTGTTCTTGTTGAGCTGGTTGCTGCTGCTCTTGTTGCTGTGCTGGCTGTTGTTGCTCCTGTTGCTGCGCTGGCTGTTGTTGCTCTTGTTGTTGTGCTGGTTGTTGTTGCTCTTGTTGCTGTGCTGGTTGTTGTTGCTCTTGTTGCTGTGCTGGTTGTTGTTGCTCTTGTTGCTGTGCTGGTTGTTGTTGCTCTTGTTTTTGCGCTGGTTGCTGCTGTTGACCTGTTGCACCATGTTTCCCTTGTGCACCAGTTAAAAATTTAAAGTTACGGTTACCTTGGCCTTGTGCTTTGCCTTGACCTTGACCTTCACCTGACTTCACAAACTTAAACTTTGCTTCTTGAATTAATACTGCTTTTGTATGTGGAAACTTTGAGCTCGGGATATTTGTTTTATCATTTGAAATTGAAGTTGTACCCATTTCCTCTTCAATCACAACATTATTTTCACGACCCATATCATAGGCTTCTGAACCTCTAAGACCTAACGGACTGTTAGCATAATCCCATCTGCTTCCTCCATAATATGGACGGTCATTATTGTTACGGTCTTCAGCTGCATTGTTATAGTCATTACCACCCATGCCACGGTCTGTTCCAAAAATACCTGTATGTCTATTGTAACGGTCATTATTAGTTAAGACCTCATTATCATAAGTATTTCCGTTCCCAAAAGTGGTGTTATTCCCATTATTGTTTCTATTACCATAAATAGCATTATCATCAGCATTTCTAGTTCCATACAATCCTCGACTACCATTATCATTTCGAGTTCGATCCGGATTGTTTCCTCTTACCCCATACATACCATTATCACGATTCGTATCTCTTGTACCGAATAAACGATCATGGTCATTTACATTTGTTCTGTTATTATTGTTATTTCTAGTGTCTAACACTCCTACACGATTATTATCTCTCGTGTTTAGAATGTCATCGTTATACCTATTCTCCAATGCACCATAGCCGTTATTTACTCTATCATCTAATGCATTGTTGTCGGCGTTATTACATGCTACTAAGCCAACTAATAAAGAACATGTAACAACACTAAGTATCTTATTTCTTATCATTTGTTACGCCTCCTCTTTTCTAAAAAAATGGTCTTACACGTATATTTTTCTTTACTTTCTCAAAAAGTATTAATGGAAAAAGAAGAGAATAAAAAAGACCAAATCTTTTTACAGATCTGGTCAAATCCTTATTTCAGTTGCCATTGTTCTAAATCCCATACTTGTGTCACCCAACTTTTATAGAATTCTGGTTCGTGGGATACAACTATGATTGTTCCTTCATATTTTTCTAATGCAATTGCTAATGCTTCTTTAGCTTGAAAATCTAGATGGTTTGTTGGTTCATCCAAAATAAGCCAATTACTGCGTTCTAACATTAGCTGACAAAGTCTAACCCTTGTTTGCTCACCACCACTTAAGGACTGAAGTGGTTGATAAATATGGTCAGTCTTTAAACCACTTTTTGCTAAAACTCGCCGTACTTCTTTTTGAGTCATTTTTTCATGAAGTGACCAAATAAATTCAAGTGGCGTTTGTTCACTAGTCGTATTCCACTCCTGTGCAAAATAGGAAGGATTGACATTTGATCCAAAAGAAACAGTTCCTTTTAGTGGTGTCACTTCACCAATAAATGTTTTTAATGTTGTTGATTTACCAATACCGTTATAACCAGTAATCGCAACCTTCTCCCCCCGCTGCAACTTGAAGGAAAATGGCGGTAATAGTGGTTTTACATAGCCTATCTCTAAACTTTTTACCTCCAGGACGACATTACCTGGTCGCTCACTCACATTAAATGAGAATCTAGGCCTAGGACTAAGTGAAGGTTTTTCAATTCGGTCTATTTTCATGAGTTTCCTTTCACGATCTTTTGCCTGCCTAGACGTTGAAGCCCTCACCTTATTTTTTTGAATATATGTTTCTAATTTCTTAATCTCTGCCTGTTGTCGATCATAAGCAGTGAAAATTTGGTGCTTTCTTAATTCATAAGCCTCTTCAAATTTATTATAATTTCCAATATATCGTGTTAATTGCTTATGTTCTAAATGATAAATCACATTCACCACTTCATTCAAAAAGGAGGTATCATGGGATATTAAAATAAATGATCTAGGGTAATTTTTCAAATAATCCTTCAACCATTCTATATGCTCAAAATCAAGGTAGTTCGTAGGTTCATCGAGCATTAAAATTCCAGGTTCCTCAAGTAGTAGTTTAGCAAGCAACAGCTTTGTCCGTTGACCACCGCTGAGATGACTGACATCTGTGTCCATTCCTAACGCAGTGATCCCTAACCCACTGGCAACTTCTTCAATCCTAGGATCAAGCATATAAAAGTCATGACTTTCAAGTAACTGTTGCACTTCTGCAAATCTCTTTAAAAGCTGTTCTAGTTCTTCCCCCTCAAGTCCTCCCATTTTACTAGAGAGTTCCAACATTTCTTGCTCAGCTTCATATAAGTATTTAAAAGCACTTTGCAAATACTCTTTGATAGTCATACCTTCAGTTAAGTCTATATGCTGCTCTAAGTACCCAATCCGTACATTTGGATGATAGTCAATCTTTCCTTTATCAGGTTGGATAGATCCAGTTAAAATCTGTAGAAGTGTTGACTTGCCAGCACCATTTGGTCCAACTAATCCTACTCTTTCTAAATTTAGCAGTCTGAATTCTATATCTTTAAAAATTAATTTATCACCAAAATAGTGTGTTAAGTTCTCAACATTTACTATACTCATCGTTACATACTCCTTGTTACTAAAACCAATTTATTATGCTTAATTGAACATGATATAGGCTAAAAAGTAAATAGGCTATTTTATGAAAAATTTAATAGAATAAAAACCCTTTATTTTCCACATCATAATATATATTACATAAGAGTAAAGAGGTGTGTGTCACAATGGGTATTTTAAACTCTGTATCTGATTGGTTTGCGGCAAGGCATGAACGAAGAGTACTTGAGATGGAATCATTAGGGCGTTGCCCGATGTGTAATGGAAAAGGCTTTAATTCATTTTCAATGTATGAATATTATTATGCTGAGCCAGTGGAATGCGCAGGATGTTACGGAAGTGGTAATTACACGGATTGGTATGATGGGAACGAACAATAAATTTAAAGGTCTGATTCCTAACACTAGGCATCAGACCTTTTTCGTAATCGCTTACAAATATTTAGAAAATACAACCTTACCTTTTATCACTGGGGCACCATCTTGATTTACAGCCGCTACATCAAAATGAACTTTATTTTCAGCAGTCTCAACAACTTTCGCTTTCAATGTAATCACATCTTTTAGAAAAACCATACCCCTAAATCGGATTGTGTAATTTTCAATAAAACCTTCCTCAAGATATGGAGTAAATAACTTTGATAGATTCCCCATTGTCCACATTCCATGTGCAATGATTCCAGGTAACCCTACCTTGGTTGCTTCCTCATCAATCGTATGAATAGGATTATAATCACCTGAAGCACCAGCATATTTTATTAAGTCAATTCTAGTTACAGGTGATAATTGAACTTCTTCTAAGGATTCGCCGACTTGAAACACTTCTATCGTTTTCATAATCCCATCGCCTTTCTTACAGCCTCATTGATGATAATAACCATTTTCTCACTAAAAATGTTATTACCCTCTATGTCATCACCGTAATTTTTTAAAACTAAAAATATCATAGAACCTTGGCTACCCGACCTTTCGTATACACTTTCAACCTCTGTATAGCACTGAACTTCCTCGCCAACTAATAGTGGTCGATTATAATGGTAGACCTGTTCACCATGAATCAATCCCTTATTAGGGAGGTTAAATCCCTCGATTGTCCCATAATCTAAAACCCTTGGAAAAGTTGGAGGTGCTATATTTTGCTGATATCTTGAATTTTTACCTGTATCCTCATCAATGAATAAGGGGTGAAGGTCTCCGATTGACTCTGCAAATTTCTTTACAGCACCACGTTCAATAATATTTTTTACTGGATTTGAGCGTTTCCCAACTGCCTCTTTTAACATACTTATTCACCTCTCAATTTAGTTTTTAGGCCCACCAGCAACATACATCACTTGACCACTCACAAAAGATGATCTTTCATCAGCAAAAAAGGCTACTGCATTAGCGATATCAGTTGGTTTGCCACTGCGCCCTACTGGTATTTGGGCTACACTATATTTAATTAACTCCTCAAAAGGAATACCAATTCTCGCTGCTGTTTCCTTTGTCATTTCTGTTTCAATAAAACCCGGTGCAACAGAGTTTGCTGTAATTCCATACTTACCTAATTCAATGGCCAATGTTTTCGTTAAACCTTGAAGTCCTGCTTTTGCCGTAGCATAATTTGCCTGACCGCGGTTTCCGAGGGCAGATGTAGAAGATATGTTAATAATTCTACCGTACTTTTGTTCTACCATGTATTTCTGAGCTGCTTTCGTTGCATTAAACGAGCCTTTTAAATGAACATCCATTACGGTATCCCAGTCTGATTCAGTCATTTTAAATAAAAGATTGTCACGAATAACACCTGCATTATTTACGAGTATATCAAGAGATCCAAACTCAGAGACTACTTCTTCCATCGCAGCTTCAACTTGTGCGGCATCAACAACATTGGCAACCTTTGCAAAAACTTCATAACCTTTTTCCCTTAATTCAGCTGCTGTTTCTGTTAAAGCTTCTTCATTTACATCAATAATGGCAACCTTTGCTCCTTCTCCTGCAAATTGTTCAACAATTGCTTTACCAATCCCTCTACTCCCACCTGTTACAAATGCCACTCTTCCTGTAAATCTACTTGTCATTCTTATTTCCCCCTTTAAATTATTCTATTAAATAAATTGCCCAACCTTTACATTTCCTTTTAATAGATTACGAGCAATAATTAAACGCTGAATTTCATCTGTTCCATCATAAATTCTCCATAACCTTGCCTCACGGTACCAACGCTCAATTGGAAGTTCTTTTGTGTAACCCATTCCGCCATGGATTTGAAGGACTCGGTCTACTACTCTATTTCCCATATTTGATCCATATAGTTTTGCTATCGAAGCTAGATGACGGTTATCCTCACCTTGATCAAGCGTGAAAGCCGCATTTAAAGTAAGCCATCTTGCCGCTTCAATCTCTGTAGCAGAGTCCGCAATCATCCATTGAATGGCTTGTCTTTCGGCGATTGGTTCTCCAAATGTGATTCGTTCCTTCGAGTAATCAATCGCCATTTGAAGTAATCTCTCAGCAGCTCCAACTGCGCGTGCCCCGACAATCCATCTTGCAAAACCAATCCACTCTAGTCCTAACTTATAGCCTCCATGAATTTCTCCTAATATGTGACTCTCAGGAACTCGGACATTATCGAACACTAAACCAGCTGGTCCTCCCTCTCCCATTGTCGGGATAAACTCTGACTTCCAGCCCATTTCACGGTCAACTATGAAACAAGTTACACCCTCTCTTCCAGTCGCTTGGTGCCTTTCTTTGTCCGTGATTGCAATGACCATTACAAAGTCGGCTTCATTTCCACCTGTTATAAATGTTTTTTCACCATTTAATACCCATTCATTGCCATCCTTAACTGCAGTCATCTTAATGTTTCTCGTATCTGAACCTGCATCCGGTTCTGTCATCGCAAAACATGATTTTTTCTCACCGTTAATCGTTGGAAGTAGGTATTTTTCTTTCTGTTCATCATTTGCGTAATAAAGAATGTTGTCGGCTGAGCCACCAAATCTAAAGGGCACGAAGGTTTTTGACGTTTCCATTGTTACGAGAGCTAACATCATTTGCCCAAGATCTGCCCCTCCATATTCAGCAGGAGTATTAATTCCCCAGAAACCAAATTCCTTTGCTTTAAGCTGAAGCTCTTCAATCTTTCCAGGCGGTAGGCTTGGTCTTCCTTCTCTCTCATTTCTAAGAACATCATTTTCCAGAGGCATTAATTCATTCTCAACAAACCTACGGATCGTTTTCTGAACCATTCGCTGTTCCTCAGTCAAACGTAAGTGCATAGCATCCTCCCCATTCTAATTCGATATTAGATTTGAAAATACCTTCCATACCAAACGGTTAGTATGTATAATTCTATTTTATTTGATATTTCAGAAAATAACATTCTTTTTTTTAGAAAAAGATATAAAAAAATTTTGGTTAATTAAGTATTTTTAAAGATTGATTAAGTATTTTGAGTGAAAAGGAAAGTATTTTCGAGAATTAGTTAAGTATTTTATCGTCTTTGTTAAGTATTTGGTCTTTTTAATTAAGTATTGTAAATAAATGGATAAAACAGTCCGGGTTTAGCACACTTTTTCATGGGAATTTTCTATCGTAACATTAAAAAGCCCCTAACTTAGGGGCTTTTTAATCAATTAATGCTGTATTTGGGCACTACTTATGCTTTTTTTTTCATCTAAAAGTGTTTTAAAGTTAGTTTTCAATAACCATTTTGTTAATCTTTCAATATCTGCTGAAAACACACGGTCCTTGGTAATCGAAGGAACCATTTTACGCCCCTCTTCAAAAACACTACGCGTAAGTGGTGCCATATTCTCTATTCCGCGATATTCAACGGCTTGCATAGCACACATCAACTCAATTGCTAATACCCTTCGGACATTAGCAATAATTTGATAAGCATGTCTCGAACCGATTGTTCCCATACTCACATGATCCTCTTGGTTGGCTGAGGATGGAATAGAATCAACACTTGCCGGATGAGCCAGTGTTTTATTTTCTGACACAAGAGAGGCCGCTGCATATTGCATAATCATAGCTCCAGATTGTAATCCAGGCTGTGGACTTAGGAATGGCGGCAAATCATTTAGCTGTGGGTTAACCATCCGTTCAATTCGTCGCTCCGAGATGTTTGCTAACTCAGCCATTCCTATTTTTAGAAAGTCCATTGCAAAGGCGATTGGCTGTCCATGAAAGTTCCCGCCTGACAGCACTTTATTACCACCATCAAAAATAAGTGGATTATCGGTTGCAGCATTCATTTCAATTTCTAACTTTTCTCTAACATAGCCTAATACTTGAAGTGACGCCCCATGTACTTGAGGTATACACCTCAAGGAATAAGCATCCTGAACTCTAATCTCACCTTGCCTTGTTGTTAATTTACTGCCGTCTATAAAACTACGAATTCGCTCGGCTACTTCAATTTGTTCCTTATAGCCTCTTGCTGTATGGATATCTTCATCAAAGGCATCAACAATTCCTTGTAAACCTTCTAATGTTAAAGCCGCAATCGTATCCGCTTGTAAAGCTAAGTTTGCAGCTTCAATGTAATTAATCAAGCCCATCGCTGTCATAGCTTGAGTACCATTGATTAACGCTAAACCTTCCTTCGCCTTTAATGAGATCGGCTGTAAACCTGCCATCTCAAACGCTTTAGCCGTTGTCATTCTCTCGCTTTGATATACAACTTCCCCTTCCCCTACTAAGCATAAGGCAATATGTGATAGAGGGGCTAAATCACCACTAGCTCCTAATGAACCTTGCTGTGGTACGACTGGATGTATTCTGTGATTTAATAAATCAATTAATAACTCAACAGCCTCCCTACGAATCCCTGAGAAACCTTTTAATAGGGCATTAACTCGGAGCATTACCATTGCTCTTGAAACATGCTCCGGAAATGGTTCGCCTACCCCACACGCATGGCTACGAATTAAATTTAGTTGTAATTCGTCTACATCACACTGGTCTATATATACATCACTGAACTTACCAAACCCAGTAGTAATTCCATAAACTACTCTTTTGTCTTCGACGATGTCATCAACCGCTTTTCGACTTGCTTCCACTTGGTCCCATACATTTTCTGGAACTTCTACTATTTCAAACTCGTAGATCACTTTTTGTGCTTTATCAATGGTTAATGAATTTCCTGTAAGTTTCATCTTAAAACCGCTCCCTCTTCATATTCGTTAAAATATAACAAAAAGGGAGCCATACCAAAGTAATGATTCTAAGAATCATTTTTGGTATAGCCCCCTATTGACTAATTACTATGGGCTAGTAATTTTATATATGATTTATTCCAAGGCCAATTGCCTCGTGTTCGGCCCCTTTTACCGGAGCTCCGATGGTTCCATAGAGTGCAACTGCAATCCATTCTCCTTCAGCATCTGATTGGTAAGGCTTTCCTCTAACTACAGAAAAACTTAAGCCAACGGATCTCAAGACTGTTCCAAGAAGAACTTGCCCTCTTGTTACACCGTGTAGTGCCTCCATAATTGCATGATATAAGGCATGCGTTTCACGATACACATCATTTTCAATGACGCCATTTCTCTTGGCAGCGGTTTCAATTGCAGCCACAATCTTATTGGTTTCCATTGAACCTGTTTTACCCTGGCAGAATACAAAACCTTGTATTCTTAAATCTTTAATATATTCCTGATTAACCTCGTCTGGACCGAAAAGTGCTAAGTGCATGGCATTTTTGCCAATTCGATGATCTGGTTTTACATCCATTCCTTAATCACACAATTCTATGTTTATTTTAATCTTATAATCTAATACCTAATGTCTACTTACAATTTTATAGATGGACCATTAGAATGTCAATGTGAGTAGTAAAAATATTAGAAAAACTCACAGGAATATATATGCTATAGGTGTAGCAAAAATTAAAGTAAGAATTGTTCTTTCAACCCATAAGACTAATAGTTTTGGAATACTTATTGGAATTTCTGTTGATAAAATACAAGGTATTAAAGCTGAGAAAAATAGAATTGCTGATACAGACACAATTCCAATGACAAATTTAGTTATCATAGGTGCATCAACTACTAAAAGTGCCGGCAAGAACATTTCAGCTATCTCAATAGCTGAAGCTTTTGCAGCTAGTAATGGTTCAGGAATTTGTAATAATAAGGTGAACGGGTAGTAAATATAACCAAGAATATCAAATACCGGGGTATACTCCGCAAGGACTAGACCCAATAACCCTACTGATAAAATAGATGGTAAAATGCCCATTGTCATAACAAATCCATCTTTTAAGTTAGCAACGATATTTTTTACTAGGCTAGGCGAATTTTGAGATGCATTCATTGCATATCTCCAAGCAGTTTTTAAACGGTCCTTTTTTATAACTTCTTCGGGGCTACCTTTGCCATTATAATATTCCTCACTAATGCTTTTCAGTGGCCAGATTCGAACTGTAACCGCAGTCACTAAGAATGTAACAACTAAGGTTGACCAAAAATACACATTCCAAATTTCCATTAGTCCTAGCGTTTTAGCAACAACAATCATAAAAGTTGCTGAAACTGTTGAAAACCCAGTAGCGATAATTGTCGCTTCTTTAATTGTATATTTTCCTTCCTTAAAAACGCGATTTGTAATTAGTAAACCAATAGAATAACTCCCTACAAATGAAGCGACAGCGTCAATTGCAGATCTTCCTGGTGTTTTCCAAATTGGTCTCATTACAGGTTGTAATAACACTCCGATAAACTCTAATAAGCCATACCCAACAAGTAAAGCCAAAAAGACAGAACCAATTGGCACTAGCACTCCAACAGGTATAACTAGTTTTTCGTACAGAAAAGGTCCCATACTTGGGGCAAATAACCACTCAGGGCCTGCTTTGAAAACAAGCATGATTGCAACAACTAATCCAACTACTTTAAACATTGAAAATAGGGTATTCACCTTATTTTTATTCCATGTTCTTGTGTAAAACGGATAAATTGCACCTAGCAAAATGACAATCAATGCATAATACGGTACTGCAGTTGAAAATGTGGTGTTAATCCATGTTACTAAGTGATCTAGTGGAATTGAGGATTTTTCTCCAATTGTAATAGGAATAAAAAACATGAAAATCCCAATTGCACTAAATAAGAAAAACTTCACTAAATTTGACCCTTTGTTAAGGTCTGGATTGTAACCAACATTTAAATTTGTCTTATTTTCCATAAACTCTACCTCACCTTCTTTTATTTATTTCTGATATTTCTGAAAACTCTTTTTAGAAAAGTAGTGATGAACACTACTTTTAAGACCTCATCGCAAATCCTGTCAAAAACGACAACATCACATGTACCCCAGCTTTTACCGTTGCTTCCCCAACATCTTTATTCGGGTCAAGGCATACAATGTCCATCGCCTTTACCTTAGAATATTGGCCAGCAATAGTAACTGCTTCGAATAATTCATCTGTTCTCATCCCGCCTGGAGAAGAAGCAGGTGCCCCCGGAGCAATCCCTATATCAAGAACATCCATATCAACTGTTAAGTAAATTGTGTCTACTTTTTCCGAAAGTTCATCAAGGGCTGCTTGAACAGTTGCTTCTATGCCCCTTCTTCGAGCTTCCTTTAATGTAATATAATTTAGCTTAACTTCATCAGCATAGTGTTTTAATGACTTCGAATTGAAGAAGCCATGTAAACCAATATTGTAAATGTTCTCGCCTTTAACATATCCACTCTCAATTACGTTCCGAATTGGAGTGCCATTTGCTGGACCAAACTCTTTCATGTCACGTAGATCGAAGTGAGTATCAAATTGCAGAATCCCTATCTCTTCATGTGGGTGGGACTTTTTCCAGCCTTTAATCAGCTTGGCTGTGATTGAGTGGTCCCCTCCTATCACAAGTGGAAAGGTTGACGGATGGTTCGTGCGCATTCCTTCCATTGCCTCAACAATGTTTCGATGACATAAAGCAATATCTGTTACGTGCTGTCTTACATCTCCTAGATCAACTACATTTAATTTCACTAAATCAACATCATAATCAAGGTTATAGGTAGAAAACGACTTCCACGCTCTTCTTATTGCATCAGGATTTTCACTTGCCGCTGATGCACTAATGGAAGACCGAGAAAGTGGAACCCCCAGGAGGGTTACATCATACTGGGACCAATCCGGAGTTTCGCCTTCATTGAGTGTTTTTATCCACTCATTGACCTTAGGTTCTGTAATTCCATCACTCTTTCGCCACTTAAAATTAGGTGGATTCAATAATGGATACGGATATTGCATCATAGTAGTCTCCCGTTCTGAACAACTAATTTCCCTGCTTTAACAACTGTATCTGTATGGTTCATTCCATAATGATAGATTAATTGATAGAAATTAGGCACGTTGAAAATCGTGATATCTGCTTTCTTCCCTTGTTCAATACTTCCTACCTCATGACCTCTCTTAATTGCATGAGCCGCATTAATAGTTGTAGCAACCAATACTTCAGCTGGAGTCATCCCCATTTTCAGACAGCCTAAGTTCATGATAAATGGCAAGGAAATCGTTGGTGATGAACCTGGGTTACTATCTGTTGATAATGCAATCGGTACGCCTGCATCAATCATTTTACGACCATTTGCAAAATCAGCCATGAGGAAAAAGGCTGTACCAGGTAAGAGGACACCGATTACATTCTTTTCAGCCATCACCTGAATTCCTTCATCGGATACACGTAATAAATGGTCAGCAGAAACTGCTCCAACCTCTGCAGCTAATTCCGCTCCGGCATATGGTTCAAT
This sequence comes from Cytobacillus luteolus, assembly GCF_017873715.1. Lineage (NCBI taxonomy): Bacteria > Bacillati > Bacillota > Bacilli > Caryophanales > Bacillaceae > Litchfieldia > Litchfieldia luteola. Next base: position 1,060 of record NZ_JAGGKM010000012.1, on the reverse strand, counting down.
TTCATCAGCATGAATTTTTGCTAACAGCCCGTGTTTAACACCCGCCTCTAAAATGCGTTTGGATTGTTCTGGTGTAAACACACCTCGCTCACAAAATACATCGTTGAACTCTGCTAAGCCTAACTCTGCCACTTTAGGAATCATTTCATTTATGACTAAGTCCACAAATTCTTCGGGAGTTTCCTTGTAGTTTGCCGGAACTGCATGTGCACCCATGAAAGTACTTACAATATCAATTGGATGCTTCTCATTTAGAGAATTTGCTACTTCTAATTGCTTTAATTCATGCTCCCATGCTAGACCATAGCCACTTTTCGCTTCTACAGTTGTAACTCCGTGAAGTAGAAATTGATTTAGGCGTTTATAGCTTTGTTCAAATAGTTCTTCATGAGTTGCTTCTCGAGTAGCACTAGTTGTTGAATGGATACCTCCACCCGCATTCATGATTTCCATATAAGATGCGCCTTGAAGTCTCATATTAAATTCATTTTCACGGCTTCCTGCATGGACAAGATGGGTATGCGGATCAACTAACCCTGGTGTAACAATTTTTCCGGTAGCATCGATAATGTCTGCTTCAGCAAGGCGATTTTTGTATAATTTGCTGACTTCTACATCTGTCCCAACCGCTTGTATGATGCCATTCTCAAGCCACACACTACCATCTTCAATAATGTGTAGTTCGTTCATGTCCTGTCTTTTTAAAGGTGCAGTTGAACTATCTTTTATCGTTATCAGCTGGTTTGCATGTCTAATAAATATTGGTTTTTGTGTCATCTTGAAACTCCTTTCTTCAATTTAATCTTTTTCTGATTTCGGCAAAGTGAGGTCACATGAAAGAATTTATGAGCCCTCTACTTCTGTTTTTTCGGCAAGTGAGGTCACATAAACGAATTTATGAGCCCTCTACTTCTGTTTTTTCAGCAAGTGAGGTCACATAAATGGATTTATGAGCCCTCTACTTCTGTTTTTTCGGCAAGTGAGGTCACATAAATGGATTTATGAGCCCTCTACTTCTGTTTTTTCAGCAAGTGAGGTCACATAAATGGATTTATGAGCC